>DAOVFE010000002.1 GCA_030673085.1 Anaerolineales bacterium
TTTAGGGATGTCCTTTAGGCACATCCCCCATTGCGGGAATTTTACCTCTTCGGGTGCAAGTTTTGTTTAAATATTCGCTCGGGACTATTGCCCTGCAGTGCCTACGGCCCCGGCCATTTATCCCCTAAGCAAGCTTAGGGACCTCAGCAAGCTGAGGGGCATTCTGACTAATCGAATAGAAGTCAGTAGAGTGGAATATATTTGCCATCAAATATATTCCATCCCGTCGACAAATGATTTCTCTTTTTCAACACTCTTCTTAAGATATATTTACTTCTCGGTGGGAATACTGATATTGGGATAAAATAGCGATTGATGCTTATGCCTAGCCAAACGACAGTTGGAGGGTTTATTAAGGATGCTGGATTTACGAGAGCGTTTAACAAGCGAGGGGGTAATTATTGCCGATGGTGCGGCCGGGACAATACTGCAGCAAGCCGGATTGCAGTTCGGGTCTGCGCCTGAACGCTGGAATATTGAGAACCCGGCAAAGATCCATGAATTACACCGCGCCTATCTGGATGCCGGTTCAGAGATCATTCTCACCAATACATTCGGTGGAACACGAATACGGCTGCAGATGGATGGATTGGGCGAGAAGGTGCATGCGGCAAATGCCGCCGGAGCGCGCATTGCCCGTGAGGAAGCGGGCGAAAACGCCTGGGTTTTAGGAGACATGGGTCCTACGGGGCAGATCTTAGAACCATTGGGCAACCTTAGCCGCGATGCTGTAGTTGCGGCATTTACTGAGCAGGCCTCGGCGCTTGCCGAAAATGGTGTCGATGGGATATTAATTGAGACTATGAGTGATTTAGAAGAAGCCAAAGCGGCAGTAGCGGGTGCTCGTCGGGCGACATCGCTGCCGATTCTAGTCACAATGAGTTTCGATACCCATGGTTATACGATGATGGGCGTCAGTCCGGAGGAGGCGGCGCGTGAATTATCGGAACTTGGAATAGATGGAATCGGAGCAAACTGCGGTCGTACTCTCAGCGAAACGCTTGAGGCCATACGCAAGATGCGAGATGAAGTTCCAGAAGCTCTTTTAATGGCTAAGCCAAATGCGGGGCTGCCGCGTTTGGAACTTGAGAATATGGTCTATGATGTTTCGCCTGAGGTCATGGCGGATTACGCATTGAAATTTGCTGCACTTGAAGTGAAAATCTTTGGTGGATGCTGCGGGAGCACTCCAGAACATATTGCCGCGATTGCAAAAGTATTGCGCACTAACGAGTCGTAGTATTACGTTTTTTAAATAGACGCTAGATACCTAGTCTCCTGTTCGGCATGGTTACAGGAAGGTCTAGTAATGTTGAAGTTCTCGGCGATGGCAGGTTGAAAGCGACAATTAATTAAACCCTTATAGCCAGACAAGTGAACTTTCCCTTGAAGTAATATCTTTGCTGGGGACATTGTGAGTAACATAATAATAACGATAGAGGTTTGATATGACAAAACGTTTTGTTCTCGTAGCAGGAAATATTGGAACCGGAAAAACGTCTCTCACTGAACGGCTTGGGGAACGATTGGATTGGGCTACGGCATACGAGTCGGTAATGGATAATCCATACTTGGCAGACTTCTATGCCGACATGCGGACCTGGGCATTTCATTTGCAAGTATTTTTCCTCGGCCATCGCGCCGAGCAGCATCTTGCACTAGCACGATCACCGGAATCGGCAATAATTGATAGATCAATCTATGAGGATGCTGAGATCTTTACCCGAGCTGGCCGGGCATTAGGGAACATGAACGAGCGTGATTATCAAACTTATCGCCGGGTCTATGAACTGGTGGTTAGCAAACTGCCGGCGCCTGATCTGCTGATCTATCTGAAAACGCCGGTGCCAGTCTTGCTTGAGAGGATCCATAATCGGGGCCGGGAAATGGAGTTGAGCATTGGTACAAAATATCTTGAATTGCTCGATTCCTTCTACCAAGAGTGGATGACCGAGTTTGATCTTTGCCCTGTATTAACCATTCGTTCGGATAATCTGGATTTTGTGCATAAGCCTGAGCACCTTGAGGTGATCATACAGCGGATGCGCGATAAGCTTGCTGGCAAGGAAGAGCTTAAATTTTCGGCGGATTAAATTGAATCGTTTACTTCCTTTTTACAATCTGGCCATGTTTGCTTCACTTTATTAATACAGAATAAGATCAGATTTGTAAATATGGAGGAATTTGATGTTTAGCAAAGGCTTGAATGCCCTTTTATTGGTTCTATTCGTTTCGGCGGCGACATTTGGCAGTGTGTATGCAGCCGAAGATACACCTCAACCTGGATTTCGCGCCAGAGGCCGGATCGTCAGCGTAAGTTCGGAGAGAAATATATTTACCATAGAAACCCGGAATAACGAAACGATGACGGTCAATGTAGTCGAAGAAACTCGTTTTCGCAGCCGTAATGGCTCGATTCAGACAATTAATAACCTTGAAGTAGATATGCTAGTGGCAGTGGCCGGCAGTCGCAATGAGGATGGAGATCTGGTTGCCGGGCTCATTCTCGCTGGTCATGAGGGCGATCTTCAGGGATGGAGTCGAATTCTTGGCACAATATCTGATATTTACCTCGATTCGAGCAGCTTCACTCTCATCAAGAAGAATGGAGAAACCCAACGATTTCTAGTCACAGAGCGAACTCGCTTTCGCAGCCGGGATGGATCAATCCAGGAATTGGCGGATCTTGAATCCGGTATGTCCGTTCTTGTTGGTGCAGTCGAGAGCAATGAAAATCAGGGTGGATCTCTAGAGGTTATTCTGATTGCGATCGCTAATCCGAATGAACAATCTGCACGCGAACGAGTGGGGGGTGAAATTGAGAGTGTAGATGCCGGAAGGAATCTCTTTACCCTCATCACCCGCCAGGGAACTGAGCAGGCTATCATTGCTACCGATCAGACACGGTTTATAAGCCGGGATGGATCTATTTCGGGTGTAAATGATTTGGAAAAAGGGATGTATACGGTCGTTATTGGAACACGGTCTGAAGATGGAGATCTACTTGCTTTGCGAGTCGCCATTGCCGATCAAGGAGTTTTGCAGTGGGCGAAGAAAATCAATCTGCATGCAAGTGGGCAAGTGATAACAGTTGGGATTGATAGCGTCACGATTGAGGATACCAATGGTGAGCAATTTATCTTCCTAGTAGATGAGGAAACCGTATTCCGAAGCCGTTCTGGGGATGTCAAGGGATTGGATGATCTTAAGTCCGGGATGAAAGTTCTTGTCGGCGGCCAACGTCTTGATGAGGGGCATATAAAGGCGATTTTTATTGGTGTTGGAAGGGTAAATGCAGAAACAACTTATTTGGCTGAACCGGAGGTTGAATTCGGATACTGATTGTTGTGCTGCTGAAGCATGCATGCCGCGGATAAAAATCGCGGCATGCTTTTTTTATTGGAGGTAAAGACAATATATCCACAGTATGTGTCACACGCTGTCGCTTGCTGCAGGGTTAATCACTTTAACCGGCAAATATGATTACATACTTTATATGAATAGGAAAAAAGTACCTGGGACAAATGATAGGGTTGCAGGGTCTATCTCTATCTCTTAGGATAATAGCAGTTAAGATAGGAATCAATCGATCGAGGGAGGAAATTCCATGATCAAAAAGATGGGTAAGACCTTTGTGGTGGCCCTGGTCTTGATTATCGCACTTGCGCCGGCAAGTGCTGTATTTGCTCAAGGACAGGGGATTCGGACGATGGGCGAGGTGACCTGGGTTGATACGGGCAACAGCGCTTTTGGTCTGAGTGCAGGCGGAAACGAGTACACCATTTACGTCGATGCCAATACTCAATTTATGAGTACAGATGGGAGCGTAAATGGCCTTGCAGATCTCCAGGTTGGGATGATGGTCTTTGTTATGGCATTCGACCAAGGCGATGGTACTCTCCTGGCTACCAATGTGGGCTACAATGGTTCAGGCGGTCCTGGTGCCCCCGGCGGTCCTGGTAGCCCTGGCGGTCCTGGCGGGCCAGGCGGTGAGATACCGACTGTGATCAAGGCATCTGGCCAGATAACGTCCGTGGATGTGGCAGGGGGGTCATTCGGCTTATTGGCCAATACCGGCGAGGAATATACATTCATTACAAACGAAGAGACCGTTTTTCATAGTCTGGAGGGTTCGCTGACCGGCGTAGATGGGCTCAGCGTTGGCATGAGTGCGGTTGTGGTTGCGACCGAGGAGGATGGAACCTACTTGGCTCGGCATGTGGCCGCATCCGAACTTAACGGTGCTGATCCTGAGGAACTTATCAATGCCGAAATGCGAATGATCGGTGCGATCATTGAAATCGGCACAGGGTCATTCAAGATCCAGAACATGGCTGGCGAGCAATTCGTCATTCAAGTTAATGACGCAACGATATTCAAGTCCCGCGACGGGAGTGTGAACAGCTTCGCTGATCTTGAGGTTGGGATGCTGGTCATTGTCGGAGCGAATAGCGATATGGTGGCGTTATGGGTCGGCGCGAGCAAGCCGCACGCAATGCCTGGGGGCGGCGAGGAAGGTGGAGGACCCGAGTGGGAGTTCCCCGAAGTTCCTGGTTGGGATGGCGGCGATGAGCCTGCCTGGCAATTCCCTGAAATCCCTGGTTGGGGTGGCGATGATGGTGGCGATAACTACCAAAACTTCCCCGGCTTTGGAGCCAACCAAAACGGAAACAGCGGAGGACTATCAGGATTGTTCAACAACCTGCAATTTGATCGCAATAGAAGAGGTTTTGGCGGCTGCCGCTAAAAATTTAAATCACGTTAGTATTAAGTATGGCTTAATCCCGCAGTGTGCTTTGCTGCGGGATCATATTTAATGAGTCCACTGCAAAATGAAGCCACTAATTGGAAAATGCCTATCTCACTATCCTCTTGTGGAATGGATGCTGAAAAGAGAAATAAGTTTGATTAAAGTCCGAGCTGCTGGCGATGAACTCTGATTAGAGCAATAGCATGGTTGATTCGTTCACGGTTCTCGGAAATCTGGTGCCACCTGCTTGCACCGGAAGGATGAGGAAGAGGAACCACCCAGCGCTTGCCGGCCTGCTTTTCGGTGCCGATGATCTCTCTAAGTTTAAGGCTAGCCGAGTAAAACAAGTTTATCGCTAAGCGGCCGACGGGAATAATGATCAGTGGATTAACCAGGTCAATCTCGGCTTCTAAATATGGACGGCAGAGCATTTGCTCCTTGCGGGTTGGCACACGGTCGCCCTGGCCATTAGAAGCTTTTCCCGGGTAGCATTTTGTAATGGAAGTCATGTATTGCTTAGCGCGAAATTCTGCTTCTTCGAAATTTGCCCGGTTGAGCCATTGAAATAGCCGAGTGCCACTGCCAGCATTAAAGGGCCTCAGGGCTTCTCGCTCGGTAATCCCTGGCGCCTGCCCGATAATCATCACTTTGGCTCCGATGTTGCCTGAAAATATTGCTGGCGGGAAAACGGCATACCCGGTCTTTAAGCACATCAGGCAAGTCTGCATTTGATGATGTAAGTTTATAAACTCCTGCTCTTTCAACTCTGAAATCACATTTCTCCAAGCATGATACTATGCCAATTCGCTTTGATGTAGAGAGCATCGTTGTCCATATCTTTTGGGCTTTCGCATAAGATTCGACCGGCGCATCCAGATTTCGCCAGTGCCCGCAACAAACCCAGTAAATCCAGATCTGAATCTGCCAATAGGAGGTGCTTGCGTTCGCCCTTGGGCCCGTAATCGATGCCTGAGAGATGACAGTGCATATGTTTAAGGCTGCCATTGCCAAGCGCTTTCTGATAGCTTGCGAGAACCACCATCCACTCATCGAAGGAATTGAGCGAGCCATCGCCTTGGCGGGCGTGCATATGCGCGAAATCAATACAAGGTTCGACTCCTTCTATTTCTCTGGACATCTCAAGGGTATCTTCTAAAGATCCGAGCAATGCGCGTTTTCCCATGGTTTCTGGGCGAAGGGTTACCGGATTACCTGCCGTACGAAGTTTATCGACGCAACCTTGCAGCCTGGGGATCGCCACCTTAAGAATGGTTTTGGCCTGCTGACCGAAATAGGATCCAGGATGAAAAATGATATCAGTTGCGCCCGCTAGATGGCCGTAGTGTGCCGCATCCATCAATCGCTTCAAGCTCTTTGGCCATTCTTCTTCACTGGCGTTGAGATTACTGTAGTAGGGTGCATGGATGCTGAGCCGGATATTGGCTTCTTTAGCTGCGCTTTTAATCCGGGCACAGGTCTCTTCAGATACCCGTACAGCCCGGACCCATCCCAGCTCAAGAGCATGCAATCCCAAACTGGACAGGAATTGCAGTGTTCCGACAGAACCACCGGGTTTCTTAGGGGTTGATTGCGGAGTTCCTACAGTTCCAAAAATGAAACCCGACTCGAGCAATGAGTATCCTTTCTACTGATTGCAGATGCTAAATGCTACAAGCTGAATATGCCTGATGAAACGCATTTTTAAAGTTAGCCTATCATGGGTGGAGAAAGCCGAGAAGCTATGGTTTGTAAGCGATGAGAATGGCCGGGCCATTTTCTTTGGCGTACATTCTAAACGATGAATGTGGTTTTTATTCAGCAAATCTAGCCTTGTCGAGTTCTATCTAGGTATTGTGTTTTAAAGACCCTGTCTTTGGAGTTGGTTCCCAAGGCAAGGTAAAGTGGAAAGAGCTACCTTCATCAGGAGTGCTGGTTAGCCAGATATGGCCTCCATGTTGCTCTACCATGGTCTTAGCTAGCGCCAGGCCTAGTCCGGTTCCTTCTATGGGGTTATTAGGATCGCTCACAACATTGCGTCCTCGAAAGAGATGTTCGAATACACGCGGAATTTCCTCTTCAGGGATGCCTAGCCCATTGTCAGTCACACTGATCTCGACCTGCTCGTCGTCCCATGTGACATTAACCTCAATTACTCCACCAGAGTGCGTGAACTTTATTGAATTGCTAAGTAGGTTGCTCATGATGGAGGCTAGCCGTCCAGGATCGCCCATTATGGTAAGGGTTTCTTTCGGCGGTTCATAAATAATGGTGTGGCGTTTATCTTCCACCAACGGCTGGAGATTCTCAATGGCAGAACTGATAATTTCGTTAATCTCACAAGGCTCAAAATTTAAATTGGCCGATGATTCAACCCGGATTGTTTCTAGTAGACTGGTAATAAGGTTGGTCATACTATCAGTTGCGCGCTGCATCATGTGTAAAGCTTTGCGCTGCTGTTCGCTCAATGGAGCATCGCTGATTAGATCGGCTCCAAGGCGGATGGCGTTCAATGGATTCTTTAGGTCATGAGCGGCAGTTCCAAGCAGCTGAGACCGCATGCGATCGATCTGTTTTAATGCAGTGATGTCTTGCATCACGACAACACGCCCAACACCTTTAACCTCACTGATTGTAGTAAATAGCACACGATCACTGGGCGTGGTGATTTCGTGGTTAGCGGGCAGTTTGATATGCTCATCCGTTAGAAGGTCGCCAAGAGGATGATTGACGAAGATTTCCTTAGCGTGTCGTCCGACAGCAAGATCGGCGTTAATTCGAAAAGACTGGGCGGCTGCATTATTGACCAGAATGATGATTCCTGAGCGATCGGTGAGAACCACGGAGTCGGCAGTTTCGACCAGCGTCGCCTCAAGCCGGGAACGCTCCTCTGTCACCCGGCGAAATAAGTTGGCATTGTCAATAGCGATAGCTGCCCACGCAGCTACAGAAATTAGCATTTGCTGATCCGCAATATTGAAAGCGCCGCGCGGGTGGTTAATTGCTTGGATTACTCCCGTAGTCTCTCCGCGGGTTTCCATTGGAACGCAGAGGACAGAAGAGGTTAAGAGCCCGGTTTGGCCATCGATGGCGCTTTGGTAGAGCGGGTTAGTGCGCACATCGTTTACGATCAATGGTTTGCTATTACGTGCAACCCAGCCAGCTATCCCCTCTTCAAGACGGATGGCCACATCACGAATGCGAATATGTCGTCCACCAGTGGCTTTGAGGACGAGTTTATCGCCATCTTCATCCAGCAGGAAGAGAACGCAAGCTTCTGCTTTGAGAACAGCTTGTGTATGATGCATGGCGTTTTCAAGGGCCGTTTCCAGATCCAGTGTCGATGTCATCTCACGGCCGATTTCGCTCAGAACCTGGAGCTGGTTGGCCCGAGCTTCAGCAGTCTCCAGGTGGATGGCGTCCTCCAGACCAATTGCGCCTATATTAATGATGGCTTGGGCCAATTCGATTTCTTGATCGTTGATCTGATGACCCTTCTGTTCGTAAATAATACGCGCCATTCCTAGGGCTTCATTGCGAGGAGCTAAGGGGAAAATCGCAGCCGCTGAGATGCCTTCCGCTTCAAGCAGAGCAAGGTCCTTTGCTCCTCCGATGGGGGGCTGCAGGCTGAGTCTAGCTGGCGTTAATTTTTGGATGACCTGTTTGTGAATTGGATAATCGGGCAGTGTTTTAGCAGGCAACGCAACGATTTCTTGCTGCCCAGCCTTGCTAATCTCCTGACGAAAACGTTTTGTGCGTTTATCGCTTCCATCAATAACAGATACCTCGCACGCATCCGCAGAGGTTGCCTTTAATAAATAGGCTGCTATATGCTGAATAGCTTCATCCTGACTGTGAGATCCGGTAATGGCATGCGTGGCCTGGTATACAAGCGAGAGCTTATGAAAAAGGTAGCTCTGGCTGGCGGTCTGACGAGCGAAAGTGAGGATATCTGCAGCGCGGGCAGCTAAGACTTCAAATATGGCTAGTGCTTCCTCATTGTAACCACTTCCCTGATCCTTGGCGATGAAAAGCAACCCGACCGTCCGTTCGTCAGACATGCAGGGAGCACAGGCGATGATGCCGGGCGTAAGCGGCAAACCAATTCCGCCGCGCTCGCCTTTTGTGGCGGCAGCGTGATGGTTTGAGAGTACTTTTTGGATGATCGGATTTTCAGTGCTGGAAGAAAGACGACCTAGAGAGCCTACTGGGATTCCTTTGGCAACTCGGGGATAATAAAAAGCAAGGCTTTCATTATACTCAAAGAGCGCTGCCCGATTGGCATGGAGCAAGTCTAAGCTTGTATTCAGCAGGTCGCTTAGTGCACGCGTAGGGTTATTTAAGTCAAAATTGGCCGTGGCAGCCTTGAAGAGTTTGCTGTGGGTTCTTTGGTTATCTGAAGCCATCAATTTATTGGGTCCTTATTAATAATTAATCGGCAATTGCCGCCTCTCAGTTCGGATTATGACATAGATGGATAAAGCTTGCAATTGCTATTAATGATAGGCAATAGGCATGAACTGTTATTATCGTCAATATGAGTCGATAGAATTATATCCCTAGATTTCAGGGAAATATAGCGCTCCCATAGAGCCGTTCCCATAGAGGTGGTCCCATTATTAGTAATCCAACGAGTGCTGCTACGCCAGCTGCGATCAGTACTGCGGCGGCACCAACATCTTTGCCAACCCTGGCCAGTGGATGAATATTCGGACTGGCAAGATTCACCACCGCCTCGAGGGCCGTATTAATAAATTCGGCCATCCATACCATTCCAATGGCTAGCAACAGAATGGCAATGTCTTGCAAAACTAACTGTAGCCATAAAGCCATTATTATCGTAGCGATAGTTGTCATCGCATGAATCCAGGCATTTCGCTGTGTTTTTAGGACATGCAAAAATCCTGAAAGCGCATAATGGAAGGCCTGGATGCGGGTGCGTGATTGCCAAGGTTGTTTCATAAGGATTTTATTGGCCCTTCGATTTCGCAATTAAGATGGCGCAGGATCTCGGTTTGAGCGGCCCACATTCGATCGCGATTCTTATCATCAATATGATTATAATCAAGCAGATGGAGAACGCCATGAACAACTAATAGCATAAGCTCTGCTCCTAAAGAATGTCCCCCGCTGTTAGCGTTATCCTGGGCTATCGGAACGGCGATAACAACATCTCCATAGTAAATCTTCTGTGTTTCGGGGTCTACATCGCCATCTGGGAAGGACAAAACATCAGTAGGCATGTCTCGTTTGAGGTATCGAAGATTAAGCTGGTGAACGTTTTCGTTGCTGGTTAGAACGATTGTTACGGCGCCGGATTCGGCTTTATCATAATCGAGAACAGCGATAGCGGCTTCGATAAGGTTTTCGATATTTTCATTAATTCCAGGGTCGGTTTGAATATGGACTTGATAGTTCATTTCGAATCGGTTTCTAGTTCAGCTTGATCTTGTTTGGGTGGAGCCGGTTCTGTTTTAGCAGCGGTGGCTTCCGGATAGTGAATTCGCGGATGATAAATACTTTTAAATGTGTTGACAAAGGATTGGCGGATGGCATCTAAATCCTTTAGCGTTAAATCTGTCCGACTCAATTGCCCTTTAGATTGCCGATCATCAATCACGGACCGCACGAGTTCATCGATAGCCTTTTCGTTTTGTGGCTTATCGGCTCGCATTTTCGCTTCTGAACTATCGGCGAGCATAAGGATAGCCGTTTCTCGAGAACGTGGGCGGGGGCCTGGATAGCTGAAAGCGCGAATATCGACTCGGTTGCGATCTCCATGCACTGCTTCAAGAGCTTTCCGGTATTGGTAGGTTGCCTCCATAGTGCCATGATGTTCGGCAATAAAACCCTGAACCTGTTCGGGAAGGCGGTATTTATGGGCCAGCTCCAATCCGTCGCTTACATGGCGGATGATTACGCTTGCGCTGGTTGCGGGATCAAGCTGTTCGTGAATGTTCTGTCCGGGGACTTGGTTTTCGATAAAGTACTGTGGATGCAAGGTTTTTCCCACATCGTGATATAGAGCTCCGACTCGGGTCAGCAGCGCATTAGCGCCAATTGTCCGGGCTGCTTGTTCAGCCAGATTAGCAACCTGAAGGCTGTGTTGGTAAGAACCAGGCGCATTATGCAACAGGAGCTGCAGGAGGGGATGATCCGGACGAGAGAGCTCTATTAATTGTAGATTAGTTGTAATGCGCATAGTGTTGCCAATTAAGATCAGAAGGCCAAGACTTAGACTGGCGGCGATTAAACCGCTTACGATTGCCGTTCCAAGCAAGGTTGCTTTCCCCGCCAAGTCCGTCGCTGGGTCCGGGAACCGGAAGACGATGACAATCGCTGCAGATGAAATTGTTGCTGCCAGTCCAGCCCAGAAGAATGAGCTAAGACGCTCTGCTTTGCCGATGACAAGAGCTCCTATAATGCCGCTGATCATTACGTACAGGCAAAGTTCCAATCCACGTGATGCCAAGTAGCCGGCAATTGCTCCTTCGATAAATGCAGCGAGTATTCCCATGCTTGGCTCAATAAGTACTGCCAGAAGCATTGGCAAGGTGGCTGCAGGAAAAAGATAGGGGAGCACTATATGGTTAGGAATCATGACCTGCAAGCCTAGTGACGTAATAATGAAGAGAATGCTAGTAGCGAAGGCAAAACGTGGTTCTAGAATTGCTTTTTGGTTAGTTCGGTAAACGTAAAGAATTAAAGTGATGCCGAGAGTGATTACTAAAAGTGAAAAGAGCGCAATTTCCAGCCATTGATTTTGAGGCTTAAGCAGACCATAGGCTTCAAGGGCTTCAATATGTAGCGCTGTAACTACCTCGCCGCGGGTAATAATGGTTTCACCTTGGGCAAAAGATTGTGTGACCGGAATTACCGCTTCTCGAGCCTGGTCTGAAGCAGATGTAGTGGCATCCTGGTTAAATTTGGCATTTGCAGCTACGAAGCCGTTTACCAGGTGAATGACGATCGAAGCTTGATCTTGGGTCATCGAGATACTTACCAGCGCCGGAATGGCCCGCTTTGATTCTTTTAGCTCGGTATCTCGGATCTCTCTGCGCATAACTTGTTCGAGAACCGAAATTGATTCAAGTTTAATCTCTTGCCAGCGGGTATCGGCTAAATTGAGTAGTTTCTCTCCCGTTTCTTGGTTGATCTGAATGTCGGCAATAGCAGCTAGATCGTCGAGCTGTTGTTCGTGAGTAGCGTGAGTATCAGCCCGTACCGCGTCAATAAAATTGAGAGCGGATTGCAATGCATTGATTTGCTGCCGGCTGACATTACTATCCGGAGGGTCATAGATCGGGGAGACTAAGGTGGCAGCCCTATGCCGGGCTTGCTCGGTGAGCACTTCACTTTCATCAGAGAAAGCATAAGGTGCCAGGATATCCTGCGGAGCAACATCATTGAGGGATAGGATAACTTCGCCTTGCTGAGTGTGTATAGACAGAGAGAAAGACAGGATCGTTCCAATGATACCAGCGGCAAAAATCAGCCATAGTCTAGATGCATACCAGAGCTGGACAAAGCGGTTCTTTATTGAGTGGAATCTGAGCGAAGTCTCGTCCATAATCTTCTGGCTCTATGCCAACAGTTCGCGCACTCGCTGGCTAACTACTTTGCCATCTGCCCTGCCTTGGACCTTGGGCATGAGCGCCTTCATTACTTTGCCCATATCACCGGGATTAGTGGCCCCGGTCTCTTCGATAGAGGTCTGGATAAGCTCATCGAGCTCTTCGGGCAAAAGTGGTTGGGGAAGATAGGTTTGCAGGACTGCGAGTTCAGCTTCTGCGGATTTAATCAAATCATCCCGATTGGCTTTTTTAGCGTCCTCAATAGTCTCCTTACGTCCCTTTGTTTCCTTCTGCAGGATAGCGAGTATGTCAGGTTCGTTAAGCGATCCGCGTTTCTCGACTTCGGCCAGCTTAATGGCAGCTAGCGCCATTCGCAGCGTGTTTTTTCGAACAGTATCACCATTGCGAATCGCTTCTTTAAGATCATTTTGGAGCAAATCTCGATTAACCATATATCCATTATACCGGGGAGCGTCAAGTGGGGGAAGCCGATCCAGAATCTCGATTGTTGGAATTGTATCAGGTGATATCAGGCCGAATCCCTGGTTCAGTACATTCTCCTATAAGGTGCTCTTTATCAACGCTTTTTATTTTTACTCGACATAAATGATTCCATAAATTTTTGCCTACATAAGAATGAATGCGAAGATAGTTATCGCTCCATCCGCTCATCCGCCAGGATTTCGCCCCAGCTTTTTCAGATCTCTCCCAGAGGGCAATAAGTTCCTGGCCAATAAAGCTATGCAGGAAAGACGTAGCAGACTGCTGCGCCAGTTGGCGAACTTGTTGACTCCGGCGCCGTTTGATATTTATAGGAACTATTCCGGGAAGCTGAGCGGCAACGGTTCCTGGGCGAGGGGAATAGGAGAAGACGTGGATGTTGGCGAACTTCATCCTTTGGATAAAGTCCAAACTAGTAGCAAATTCCTCTTCTGTTTCTCCAGGAAAACCGACCATGATATCAGTTGTTACCGCCAATCCTGGTATTGCATCCCGCGCTATGGAAACAATCTGGCTGTAGGTTTCAGTCTGTATTGGGCGTCTCATGCGATTCAGGGTCTCCTGGCAGCCCGATTGAAGAGGTAGATGGAGTTGTCGGCACAGCCTTTGATTGTGCCATAAATCAAAGAAATCGGTGGGCAAATGCCACGGATCAAGTGAAGAAAGGCGCAGGCGTGGAATGGCAGTATCCTGAAGGATTGCATTAACCAGAACCTTCAGGTTTTTAGGGTGTTCCAGATCACGGCCATATGCGCTGAGCTGCATGCCTGTCAGAACCGCTTCTTTAGCGCCGGCAGCGGCAGCGGCTCGGATTTGGCCAAGGATGAACTCAATTGGAATGCTTTGGGCCTTGCCCCGAGCGATAGTAGATAGGCAGTAGCTGCAGTTGTTATAACAGCCATCCTGGACTTTGATATATGCCCGTGTGTGCAGGCAATGCGCGCGGAGGAGCGTCCAAGTTGTTGTTCCTGATCTTAGGCCATTACGTCTTTGCTCGAGTATAAGTGATGCAAGGCTGTCTTTATCGCTATTAGGAATAACCAAGTGCACCCCGGGAAATGCGGCTGCTTTATCTGCTTCGAGGGTGCTCCAACAGCCAGTAACGATGATTCTGGCATGGGGATTACGCCTCCATACCCGACGGATCGAGGAGCGCGAATCGGCAGCTGCAGCGCTTGTCACTGTGCAGGTATTAATTATTGCTAAGTCGCTTTGATCGGGCGAGGATACCAGCGTATGTCCGGCTTGTAGGAACTGCTGGCCCATCCAGTCAATCTCGCTCTGATTCAAACGGCAGCCTATGCTCTCAAGATAGACCTTCATTGCTTGGATTTCGGCTTACCTCCGTTATTCCGATGTTATCCTACGGCTGGATGGCCATTAAGTTATCGAAAACGATATCGGTTCCAGGGCTGGCATAGGTTCCGGCGATTAGACCGATGTCGCCATGTGAAAATTCATTGGCTTTTACTTCGTGTAAGAGTGTGCCATTTGCATATAGGGAAAGTCGCTCGCCATTGCAGTCGACTCGAATATGGTTGGTGGCCCGACCAGTCAATATGGTCTGAGCAGGTAGCATGGCATCTTGGTCTAGCAACTGACGTTCGCCGTTTTTATCAAAACCGATAGATGCATAGCCATCGCTGGAAATCAGAAAGAAATAAAAATTTTGTGAATCCTGAAAGCGGCAGAGGATACCAAAGTAGTTGTTGTCCGGGCCGCCGGCTTTTGTGGCATCGACCTCGATTTGTACATCGCTAATATCGAGCCCAGGCGTTGACCAGGCATCCGTGTCAGGGGCAAGAATGAGGATCCGGTAAGCTCCGCGATCATAATCGCTGAGCAATGTGGCAGCCTGGTATCGGCTCCAACCGCTAGATGTCCGGCTGAAATCATCTTGAAAGAGGACTTCGCCAGGCAGCGCCGTAGGAGCCAGGTAATTGCAAGCAAGGCATGTGACAAGCAGGAGCAGGAAAGCGGCGGAGAGCATCGGATTTATGGTTGGGAGTGAAGAGAAATGAATCCGGATTATTTTCATTGCCTTTTTTGATCCTTTCCTTGCTTGCTGGCATTCTAGCATAAGTCAATGATAAACGTGGAGAGTGTTGAAAAAATGCTTGTACCGAGTCGATCACATGCAAATGATTTCTCTTTTCAACATCCTCAGAGTGGAAATATCAATCGCTATGTTTGCGGGATGAGCTAAAGGCAATGCAGATGGGCTCGATGAAGGCTATGGTTCCAAATGAGCCAATGTGCGAGCGGAGAGGGTACCGGCGAGTCCATCAGGATCAAGATGGATCGCTGTCTGGAAAGCGGAATAAGCGCCTGGGAAGTCATCCTGCGCTAGACGTAGAAGGCCGAGATGGTATTGAGTAATGGCCCGCTGCGGATCTAGCTCGATCGATTGATGCAGGATTCGTTCTGCAAGAGGAAAATTGCCAAGCAAATAATATGCATAGCCGAGGGCGTCTTTTGATGCTGGGTCGATTGGATCGAGGGCAACGGCATTACGTGCCGCGGGAAGGCCCAAGGTCTCAATTTCGATCTTATGGTCGAGCGAATAGTTGGCCAGGATAAGCCAGAACTTTGGTTCCTGCGGCGAGAGTTCAGTTGCCCGCAGGTAGGCAGATCTTGCTGATTGGTAGTCTCCCAAGTCTGCATAGGCATCTCCAAGCAGAGCCGCAACAGTAGGATCGTCAGGGGCCAAATTGGCAGCTTTTTCCAACGCATGGAGGGCTTGCTCTGGTTGGTTGTGTGACAGCCAATGCATCGCGAGGAATAAATGAGGCAGAAGTTCATTTGGCGCAGCGGAAGCTGCAGCATTCAAGGTTTCGAGCCCATCTTCCCCGGAGAGGTCTAAAACAAGCCCCAGATAGGCGAGGGCTTCGATATAGGTTGATTCTAGATCAAGGGCTTTTCGGAAGGCCCATTTTGAAAATTGCCATTCTTCATATCTGGTGAAGGCTTGTCCTACTTGTGCCAGAGTGAATGCGGGTTGATTAGTCACGCGCGAATCTTCGATTGTTTGGATTAAATCGCGGGCAATCGGGCTACCTTCAGGGTAAAGATCATCCGCCAGTCGGAGATGGGCCAGAGCTTGTTCAGGTGATTGAGTGGCGGTTAGCATGCCAAGCTGCAATTGGCCTTCGGGATCAAGCGGGTTGAAATCGACCAGAGTGCTCCAGGCATCTTGAGCGTCTTGCTGTTGCCCATTTCGAAAGTGAATCTGTGCTAAGTTGCGAAGGTTGGATAACGTGCCCGGGCACTCTGTTTTAGCTTCTTGCCAGATCTGCTTTGCGCCTTGAAGATTGCCTTGCGCCAAGAGCGTATTCGCTCGCAGGCAGGCCAATGAATGGTCAGCAGGGTTATGGCTATTTGCAGCTTCCAGATGTTCAAGTGCTTTTTCGGGTTTACCCGCTGCGAGAGCATTTTGTGCGGCTGATACGTGTAAGGAGGTCAATAGAGGGCAGAAAAGTAGGATATCCTCATAAGCAGCAAGCGCCTTGGCATATTGACTATGTTCAGAGGCCGTTTGAGCAACGTAATAGCGCGCTACGATCATCCGAGGAACCGGCGTTGGGCCCAGACTCAGAAGAAGAAGCATAATGGCCAAAAGATGTGGCCACCTATCTTGGAGCTGTTTGGGCATTCTGCCTTGCCTTCTTTCTCATTCGATTATAGCTTGTTTGTGATAGATATCGATAGCCGGGATTTGAAGTCTATTATTTTAACGAATGCATTCATGGGAAAAGTCAGGATACTCATACAGAGTACAACGCACGCTGACGCTCGGTATCATTAATTGAGGGCTAAGGCAGACTGAATAGAGAAAGGGGGTTTGGGGGTGTGAGTTGCGTAAAAAAAAAAGAGTGTGGTATATATGGGGTGGAAGCTATGCATCCACCCCATATATGCCCTCCCTTAGGCAAGCAATTTTTCTTTTTCAACATCCTCGATAGGGATCTTTTAGATGTTCAATGAAACTGCTAGAATAGGTAGTCTATTGGCAGTCATAGATGGCAATGGCATTAGTGACGAATCACGATCGGAAACGAGAAAGCAAGAAAAGGAGTTATCGATGATGACTAAATCACAGAAGAGGTCTTGTCTATTAATAATGCTCATAATGGCATTTTCTATCTTCTCTACGGCGTGCATCCCTCAATCCACTGCAAGCGAGAATCAGGGCACAATAACCGTAATTGGTCAGGGAGAAGCGCATGGCCGGCCGGATCAGGCGCAGGCTGAGATTGGCGTTGAAACATTTGCTAAGACAGTTGCCAGGGCAATCAGAGAAAACGAGACGATTACGCAACGGGTTCTGGAAGCACTGGAGACCGCCGGAATCGCGGCTGAGGATATTCAAACAGCAAATTATAGCCTTTGGGCTGAGCAAGAATATGATGAAAGTGGACCGGCGGGAGTGGCCGGATATTGGGTGACGAATCAGCTCAGCTTGACAGTCCATGATCTCGATCAGTTGGGGACTATATTGGCCGAGGCAACCGATGCGGGTGCAAACAGGGTCTATAACGTTAACTTCAATGTTGAAGATCCAAAAGCTCTTGAAGAAGCAGCCAAGTCAGAAGCAATGCAAAATGCCCGTGAAAAGGCTGAGGCGTTGGCGGAATTGAGCGGCTTAGAAGTCAGCGGAATTCAGAGCATCAGTGAGGTGATCGGTTATGGTGTTCTTCCTAAAGCACGGGACGGTGGAATGGGCGCCGGAGCGGCGGAAGCGATTGCGCCGAGCTTTTATCCGGGCCAACTCAGCTATCCGGTCCAGATCCAAGTGACATTTACCGTCAAGTAGCAAACGATTTCTCTTTTTCAATGCCCCCGTGTCGAGGGTAATGAAAAACATATTGGCCAAAAAAGGAGCAGGGTGTATGAGGGGTGGGAGCGTTGCTTCCGACGCTCATATGCGAGCTTATGTACAAGTGGTTTCTCTTTTTCAATATTTCAATATTGAGTCCACTGATAAAAGCAGCCACCATGAGAAAAAAAGGGGTATATATGGGGTGTGGGCAACGCCCACACCCCATATATACCGTCTCCTTTATTGCATTTGGGCTTTTTTCAGTACAGTCAATATTGATAAATGACAAATAACGAAATGAATCTGGTTAGGCAAGGACGTGCCATATAGTAATTTAATAAGGATGAACAGAACAAGCGCTCTGAACTAGGCCAATAGATTTAACCAACCGACCTGTATCTGCTACAATTCATAAAGTCTGGTTTGAGGAGGATAATATGCAAAAATTGGGGGCTTTTACCTTTGTTCTCCATTCTCATATCCCCTATGTACGTCAGGCAGGGCGATGGCCGCATGGCGAAGAGTGGATCCATGAGGCGGCTGCAGAAAGTTATATCCCACTTCTAGATAGACTTAATAAACTTCAGGATCGCGGAGTGCGGAACTGTCTCACAATTGGCCTTACTCCAATTCTATTGGAGCAGCTAGCTGATGAGGACGTGCAAAGAAATTTCGTCGCTTACTTGGATGAAAAGAGTAGAGCTGCAGAGGCTGATATCTCTCGCTTTGAGAAGGCTTCGGAACCACATATGGCCTATCTGGCCGGCTTCTATTGTGAATGGTATCGAAGAATCAAGGATCATTTTATTGACCAGTACAATGGCAATCTTGTTTCCGCGTTTCGCCGGCTGCAAGACAATGATGTGATAGAGATTATTACCTGTGGAGCGACTCACGGATACCTGCCATTACTGGATCGCGACGAATCAATTAATCTCCAGCTCCGAACAGCAGTTGAATCCTACCATCGTCATATGGGGAGGGATCCGAGGGCGATTTGGTTGCCAGAGTGCGCTTATCGACCCGGGTATTTGGCCGATGATGGACGAGAGCGGCCAGGTTTGGAAGTGTTTCTTGCCCGCCTGCGGCTGAAGTTATTTTTTACTGAAACTCACATGATAGAAGGTGGTCGACCTGTCGGCGTAGCAGCAGGTCAGGCTATTGGCCCATATGGATCGATTACCCGTCGCTATCTTGTGCCAACCTCCGAAGTTGAGGCGGCTGAACCAGGTACAACATATCTTCCGTATTATGTGGCTTCTCCGGATGTGGCTGTCATTGGACGTAATAATCGCACAGGTCTGCAAGTCTGGAGCGCAGAGTGGGGATATCCGGGCGATTATGATTACCGCGAATTCCATAAGAAAGATGGCATCTCCGGGATGCAGTATTGGCGGGTAACGGGCGCCAGGATTGATCTGGCCCAAAAGGGCGCTTACCATCCTGATTGGGCAATGTTTAAAGTTGGTCAACACGCGGATCATTTCGCCAGATTGGTTTCCGAGCTTATCAATGAATTCCACGCCAATCATAAGGACTTCTGTATTGTTTCGGCAAATTATGATACTGAACTTTTTGGCCACTGGTGGTTTGAAGGGGTTGATTGGGTAGCGGAAGTCCTGGAGCGGCTGGCCGCCTCAGAACAGGTTGAATTGACTACTGCATCTAAATACCTGGCTGAACATCCTCCCAAGACAGTCATCGATTTACCTGAAGGATCATGGGGAGCAGGCGGAACCCATTTTGTATGGCAGAATGCGGATACGGAGTGGTTGTGGCCGCTTATCCATGGCGCTGAACGGCGGATGCTTAAGATAGCAGAAAAGCGCCAGAAGGCTGATGAGAATACAACAATTGTCCTTAATCAAGCTGCACGCGAGCTTCTTTTGCTGCAATCCTCCGACTGGCCCTTTTTAATCACCACTGGGCAAGCCCGAGAATATGCAATCCAGCGGTTCCGTAATCACCTTGAGCGCTTTACCCAGCTTATCGGATCAGTAGAGCGGGGAAACCCAGATGTCGAGCAGGCTAATTTGCACTGGGCAAAGGATAAGATATTTCCCGAAATCGATTATCGCTGGTTTCAACCGTGAAGGCTTTATTCTTGGCCACCGAAGCCAGGCCATTAGTCAAAGTGGGAGGTTTGGCAGATGTTGCTTGGGAATTGCCGCGAGCGCTACGAGCGCTTGGCGTTTCAGTACGCTTAGCGCTTCCTTTTTATCCGTCGATTGATCGAGAGCAGATTGCTGTCCAACGGGTTATCAAAGTCGAAGTCGAGCAAGCAACCGGCTCCATACAAGCCGATATCTATCAAACTGAAATATCGAATCTACCAGTTTACCTAATTGATGGTGATCCTGTTCGCAGGACGTACTCTATCTATGGGGATCCGCAATTTGAAGTTGAAAAATTTGCCTTTTTTTCACTGGCTGCACTTAAAATGTGCCAGGTTTTAAAATGGAAACCGGATTTGATACATGCCAACGATTGGCATACAGCGCCGGCAGTGATCTGGCTGGCGGCGAAAAGGGCAGAGCATCCATTCTGGAAATCAGTTGCCAGTTTGTTGACCATTCACAACTTGCGCTATATGGGCGCAGGTGCTGAGAGAGCTATGGAGCAGTATGGTCTACCCGCATCTAATGATAAACGGTTGCCGGAATGGGCCCGCAATCTCCCGTTGCCAATGGGATTGTCGAGCGCTGACTGGGTAAGCACAGTTAGTCGCTCCTACGCCGAAGAGATTCAGACTCCGGCTTTCGGCTGCGGTTTGGATGGGATGCTTTCAGCTTTGCGGAAAAAGCTGACCGGCATACCCAATGGCATTGATGTGGAAGATTGGAATCCGGCGACGGATGCTGCTTTGCCGGTCTGTTTTTCTATTAATAATCTAGAGCCACGAAATGAAGCAAAACGTTTTCTTCAGGAAGAATTAAAGCTGGAGCAGAACGCCGCCATCCCATTGCTAGGCATGGTCACACGTCTGGATTGGCAGAAAGGCATTGACCTGGCCTTAGACGCGCTTGCGGGCATAACCCAAAGGGCATGGCAGTTCGTCCTATTGGGAACGGGTGATCCGAATATTAATAAACTAGTTTATGAGTTTGCTGCTGCACATACGGCTTCTACCCGCGCTGTCCAACGCTATGATCCCCAGTTGGCGCGGAGAATTTATGCAGGGTGTGATTTAATTCTAGTTCCCTCACGTTATGAACCTTGCGGCTTGACGCAAATGATTGCTATGCGTTACGGTAGCGTCCCGGTTGTTCGATCGACCGGCGGCCTGAAAGACACGGTTGCTCCCTATAAAACTGATGATGGGGGAACAGGTTTTCGATTTGATTCTCCGGATGCCAAGGAGTTGCGGGATACATTGTTGGCTGCATTCGAAGTTTATCAAGATCGACGTGAGTGGCGCGGATTGCAGCGGCGCGGGATGGTCATGGATTTTTCATGGAAGCATTCGGCTGAACGATATTCCGATCTATATCAGGATGTGTGTGCTAAGAGGTTACAAGAATGAAGCCGGTAAAAGCGTCTGGCGAGCAGATTTTTAAGCGGGCGAGCGGGATTTTGCTCCACCCAACGTCATTACCAGGGAAGTATGGGATCGGCGATATTGGTCCAATGGCAGAGATGTGGATTGGTTGGCTGCAGAAAGCCGGATGTCATCTTTGGCAAGTTTTACCGCTTTGCCCCACAGGCTTTGGCGACTCGCCTTATCAGGGTTTTTCAGCGTTTGCCGGCAATCCGTTGCTCATCAGTCCTGATCGGCTGATCGAAGATGGCCTGCTTATGACAGAGGACCTGACGTCGCAGCCACAATTTCCAAATGGAAACGTGGATTTTCAAAAAGCCAATTCAAATAAAAAGGAGCTGTTCTTTCTAGCAGCAAAACGCTTCGAAGATCAAAAAGATGATCACTTAAGAAAAGCTTATCGTCGTTTCTGCCGGGAGGAGAGGCGCTGGCTTCAGGACTATGCTCTCTTTATGGCTCTAAAAAATGAACATAATGGCAGGCCTTGGACAGAGTGGGATGCAGATCTCGCAAACCGCAAGCCAGCAGCGCTAGAGCAGGCTGTTCATACATTGGCGGAAGAGATCGAAGCATATAAGATAATCCAGTTTCTCTTTTTTAAGCAATGGACGAGTTTACGGAATGTAGCTAAAAAAGCTGGCGTAATTATTATTGGAGACATTCCGATCTTTGTAGCTCATGATAGCGCCGATGTCTGGGCAAATCCGGAATTGTTTTGGCTGGATGATGAGGGCATGCCAACAGTGGTTGCCGGCGTGCCTCCGGACTACTTTTCGCCAACCGGCCAGCGCTGGGGAAACCCGCTTTATCGTTGGGATGTAATGCGCGGAAACGGCTACGGTTGGTGGAAGCAACGATTCAAGGCGGTGCTAAAAATCGTTGATGTGGTTCGCCTTGATCATTTCCGCGGATTTGAAGGTTATTGGGAAATACCCGCCGAATATCCGACAGCCGAAGTCGGCCGTTGGGTCCCCGGTCCCGGAGCCGATTTCTTCGAGGCTCTGATGCGAACTTTCGGATCATTGCCGATCATTGCTGAGGATTTAGGCGTAATTACGCCTGAGGTCAAATTACTACGAGATACATTTAAGTTGCCTGGGATGAAGGTACTTCAGTTTGCCTTTGGTAAAGATGCCACGCATCCATTTCTGCCGCATAACTATATAAGGCGTTGTGTTGCCTACGCTGGGACTCATGATAATGATACGACTCGTGGTTGGTATGAAACGGCTCCAGAAAGCGAGCGGGATTTCTGCCGGCGTTATTTGAGATGCGATGGTTCGGATATTTCCTGGGATATGATCCGTGCAGCTTGGTCATCGGTCGCGGTGTGGGCGATTGCCCCGCTCCAGGATCTTCTGAGCCTGGGAAGCGAGGCGCGTATGAATTTACCCGGCAGTATGGAGGGCAATTGGTCATGGCGGGTGTCAGAGGAGAAATTAAGCGACGAGCTGGCAGCCCGTATGCGGGAAACGAATCAGATCTATGGACGGTAATTGCCACCTCTAATCCAACTAATGATCGATTATTCATGAGCCCGATAAGTGATTGCCTTTAGTCTGCAGGTCCAATGATTGAAGATCCTATACTTGAAATCTGAGATATCAGGGCTTTGTGTCTATTCCCGGAGCTTGTCTTTGGATTGTTGGTTTTTTCCGAGATTACCCCGGTGTTTGAATCGGGGGGACGAATTTAAAGAAACGAGCGAAAGAGGCTGGCTCGCTGGAATCCAATCGGCTTCCAAGGAGGTCAGGATGAAGATCGCATTCTTGAGCGATTCGCACGACAATATCTGGAAGCTGGAGGAAGCGCTGATCTATTTAAAAGCAGCAGATAGCGTCATACATTGTGGCGATTTATGCTCGCCGTTTATGCTGCGGATTCTAGCTGAAGGGATTGAAGGAACGCCGGCTCACATTGTTTTCGGAAATAATGATGGTGATACTTTTTTGATATCGAAAGTGGCAGCCGGCTATTCGAATATCCATCTTCACGGCCAAATGGCTGAGCTTGAATTGGATGGTGTACATATTGCTGTCAATCATTATCCGCGCATTGGGCGCGCCCTGGCGCTTTCGAGGCAGTATGATTTGGTGGCCTATGGACATGATCATACCGCGCATGAGGAGCAGGTTGGAGACTGTCTGCTGCTCAATCCAGGTGAACTGATGGGCATGAAGGGTCGCAGCAGCCTGGCTCTTTTTGATACAGCCAATCGGAAAATAGATTGGGTCGATCTTTAGCTGGAAACCAGAACGATCGAGCGGGAGCAAGACGGAGTTCCGAATGCTTATATAGTTCAGCGGGGCCGGATCAACTTTGATGGCTTGAGATATTTCTTACGTGATCTCCATTAATCAGAGCGTATAGTGATTATTCAGCGTAGAATGTAGAATGCCCCACCAATATAGTGGGGCATTTGATTGAATGGCACCCCTACGGCGATTCGAACGCCGGCTTCTGCCTCCGGAGGGCAGCGCTCTATCCACTGAGCTATAGGGGCATTGCTACCCGAGATTTTAGTCCATCCTTTCCCCGGGATCAAGTTGATTATATGAGGTTGTTGAAAATCATATTTGTCTGTAATAGATTCGCTCTATTGCAGATTTCATCTTTTTATGACACCCTCATTTAATTCCGTGCTACCCGATTAAATTGCATAGCTTGCCAAGTGTTTATTGGATCCAGTTGGAGAACGCTAGTGCTCTTTAGGCCGGGAATCGATTTGGATAGGTATGAAGAAGCAAAGCAGCCCAATATTTATTCGATAGCGAATATTTAAACAAAACCCGCACCCGAAGGGGCAAAATTCCACAATGGGTGCTGTCGCTATAGGATATCCCTAGAGGAATTTTGAGGGTTCCCTCTGTGTCTATAATAGTGAGACAACTCCCGCCCATAATTTAGTAGAGGGCGGAAGGAGAAATGGATGTCTCATGATCAAGATGATAGGCTCCACAATGATGTTCCAGAAACAGAAGTTGCGCCAAAAGCACAGCGTCGCAAGTATAGTCGCGAGTACAAGCGGCGCATTCTGGATGAGATCGAAGCCTGTACGCGACCAGGGCAAGTAGGAGCAATTCTGCGCAGAGAAGGACTGTATTCTCAGATCGTCAGCAAGTGGCGCAAGCAATTTAGACGCAAAGGACAGGCTGGTTTAGAGTCGCAGAAGAGAGGTCCAAAAACCGATCCTCAAGCAGCTGAAATAAAGCGATTGAAGCGTGAAAATGAGCTATTGCGAAAGCGATTAGAGCAAGCTGAAATGATAATAGACGTCCAAAAAAAAGTCTCGCAGATGCTCGGGTTGGGAATGGAAAACAACCAGGACGATCTGAAATGATCCAAACAGCAGAAGCATTGGCGCCACAAATTGGTCTACGAAAAGCATGCGAGGTCCTCGGTGTTGCTCGCAGTCAGGTTTATCGAGCTCGCAAAGCCAGCTATGAGTGCACTGCTCATCCAACGAGAAGACCTTCACCGGCTCGGAAGCTACCACCGGATGAGCGCGAAGTTGTTCGAGCAATCCTCAACTCACCTCGCTTTCAAGATTGTGCCCCAAGAGAGATATACGCCACTTTGCTGGATGAAGAACAATATCTATGTGACTGGCGCACCATGTACCGGATCCTGAACGAGCATCAGGAAGTGCGTGAACGACGCAATCTTCTTCGTCATCCGAACTACACGAAGCCAGAACTGCTTGCCACCAAACCCAATGAGCTGTGGAGTTGGGATATAACCAGGTTGCTGGGACCAGCGAAATGGACGTACTTCTACTTGTATGTGATCCTGGATGTTTTCAGCCGCTATGTTGTGGGTTGGATGGTTGCATTGCGAGAGACTGCTGCTCTGGCTGAAGAACTGATTGAAAAGACGTGCCGCCGCCAAGGGATCCAACCAGAACAACTAACCCTTCATGCGGATCGAGGACAGGCCATGACGTCTAAAAGTGTAGCGATGCTGCTGGCCGATCTGGGTGTGACCAAAACACACTCAAGACCATATGTATCGAACGATAACCCATATTCGGAGGCACAATTCAAGACCCTTAAGTATCGGCCTGGTTATCCCGGTCGTTTTGGAGACTTGTCAGACACTCGTGTATGGGCTCGTGATTTCTTCTACTGGTATAACTACGAGCACTATCATACCGGGATCAATTTGCTGACGCCTGCAGATGTCCACTATGAACGGGCAGAGCAAATACTTCAGCAACGTCAAGAGGTCTTATTGACAGCCTATGAGAAGTATCCCGAACGATTTGTCAAAGGTCCCTCAGTGCTGAAGCCCTTA
>DAOVFE010000352.1 GCA_030673085.1 Anaerolineales bacterium
TTTCTCATTGGCCAGATGATAGGATGGACTCATCTAGCAAGATATTTGTGTGGAGGAAATTAATGGCAATAAAGATAGACGCTCCACTTCAAGCATCAAGCGTCTCCGACCATGGCGGGATACTGGATACCGCGCTTGCTCAACTTGAGATTGCTTTTGATCGCCTTGGTATCAATGAGGGGGTTCGGGAGATTATACGTCAGCCCGAGCGCGAAATGACAGTTGCGGTTCCCATTTTGCGCGATGATGGAACCATATCGGTTTACACCGGCTATCGTGTGCAACACTCTTCGGCCCGCGGACCATGCAAAGGTGGCCTCCGATTCCACCCCAATGTGAATCTAGATGAGGTGCGGGCGTTGGCCTTGCTTATGACCTTTAAATGCGCAGTAGCCAATCTGCCATTCGGCGGAGCCAAGGGAGGTATTGAAGTCAGTCCCTCCGAGCTGTCAGAAATGGAGCTTGAGCGGCTTACGCGTCGTTATGCAGCGATGATCCTTCCGATCATTGGAAGCAGGCGAGACATAGCCGCGCCGGATGTTAACACCAATCCAAAAATCATGGCCTGGTTTATGGATACAGTTTCTACCTTGTCTGGCCATATGGTGCCGGAGATCGTCACCGGCAAGCCGATTGCCCTTGGTGGCAGCACAGGCCGGGTAGATGCAACAGGACGTGGAGTCGCCATTGCTACTATTGAAATTCTTCGCCGTCTTGGCAAAGATCCCCCCGGGCTGCATGTAGCTGTGCAGGGATATGGCAACGTCGGCAGAAATGCGGCCAACATCCTGGCCGATGAATATGGATGCACGATAGTTGCAATTAGCGATGTGAGCGGCGGTATTTACAATTCATTGGGGCTAGATCTACCTGCAATCAATGAGTACGTAAGTCACAGCCGAGGGGGCTTGCTTTCAGGCTTCTCAGAGAAAGGTGAGGCAGACGAGATTAATAATGATGAATTGCTTACTCTCGATGTAGATATTCTCATTCCAGCCGCTCTTGAAAGTCAGATCACCGTAGGTAACTCCGGGCAGATCCGTGCCAGCGTAATTGTGGAAGGAGCCAATGGGCCAACAACATTTGAGGCTGATCGAATCCTATATGAGCGAGGTATTATGGTCGTGCCAGACATACTCGCGAATGCTGGCGGTGTGACATGTTCCTATTTTGAATGGGTTCAGGACCTACAATTTTACTTTTGGGGACTAGAAGAAATTCGCCAACAACTGCATAAGGTAATAAGCAAAGCATTTGAAGAGGTGTGGTTGGTAGCAAATGAGCGCAACATAGACATGCGCTCGGCGGCTTATCTACTAGCCCTGGAACGCATTACAAATGCCATCCAACAAAGAGGGCTATTCCCGTAATCCAACCCTAGGAGGATTATTATGACAATAAATAAGATGTTAGATCGTGATACAAAAACCGCGACTTATACAACACAGGCCAATCACCTACAGGAAATGACAGAGACAATCCGGGAAGATGCACTTAAATGGGCGAATTCCAAACTCAGCGCATCACAGCGGGGCATGACTTTAGAGGACTCCTTCAAACAGTCCCATTTCATAGAAGGCTTCAAGTACGCTCTGTCTAACGGTATTGCTAGAGCAATTTCTGCCAATGATGATCGCGTTTCGGCGATTTATATCTATGAGCCATCTGGCAATCCCGACTTCGAGACAGAAGAAGCCCTCCCTCTGGATGAGACAATACATCTGCTAGTTGTGGTGAGCAATCTCTCAGCTGCGTTAGAGTCATTCATTGCCTCGTTGGACCGATCGCTAGCAGAGCGCTTGAGGGATCTGCCAGCGCCTATTTTCGCCGATTGTAATTGGATCCTTGACGCTAAATTTATTTCGGCGGAAGATATTAAGCGGGGAACAGGTTATGCTGGCTTGCTTTCGTCTATATTTATTCCCCCGTTGAAGATATGGCAGCGTGAAGATTAGTTAGCGTTAGCTGGTATTCCTTATAGAGTGAGCAGCGAAGGGGGTCTCTATCCGCTGCTAAGAGTGCATAGATCTCTCATGCCGGATCCTTAGAGCTATATGCCATCGCCATAAACCGTTTCGTTGACGGTCTTTGTGTTTTAGGATATTGGAAAGCATATTTACCTGAAAAAGAGTCGCTTATCAGCCAACTGATTCTATTTTTCTACAATATACAGTCATTCGCTTCTCTTACTCGGCCTGTGATGCTGTCTTAATCCTGGCCTTAATCCGAGAAAAGGATCTCGAGAAACGTTCCCAGGTTATCCTGGCCTTCGAGGATTCGAAGGTTGTACACTTCGGTATAGCCGCAATTGGTGCAGGAGACAAACGCATACCGATAGGCCTGGACTTCAAACAGCCGAGACAATCCGATGCCCGACATAGATAATCGCTCTACATGAGCTCCCTTTTGTTTACACCGTGCACAGACAAATTCGCGGGCCAGTAAATCATCTGATCTAGTCATTTCAAATCTTCCTCTTTGATGAAAGAAATTTCGATTTGTATATTTGATTGCACTGAAAAAAGCCCA
>DAOVFE010000201.1 GCA_030673085.1 Anaerolineales bacterium
ATTGCAGCGCGCTATGCTGGCGATGAGTTTATCCTGCTGATGCCCCATACGCTGCTTGATGGCGCTGAATGCGCAGCCCGGCGTTTGCTGGAATCTATGGAGCCGCAAATGGAAGATGGCATTATGCCGACCATCAGTGCAGGGGTGGCCATACTAAAGCCCGGGGATGACGACCAGGGCAAGGATTTGCTAGCCCGAGCCGACGCAGCATTATATATGGCCAAGCAATCAGGACGGGGACAAATATCAACTGCGATAGATGATAATAACTAGATCGGATTTTATCCCCGCTGAGCAGCAGTTCGAATTGTCTATATGCTATGGTTTAGCGGGTGATTGATGGTCTTTCGCCAATTCAATTCGATTGTCCATAAACCCAGGTGGTCTGCTTTTATCATGCCGTTAGTCAATTTCAGTCCATGTCAGGCTTTCAGCGCGTATAATGTAAGAAAATGACTTTACATGAGGGTGCCGCTCCCTTTGCGAATCCGGCAGACTTCGATTGCGAATTTGGGATGAATCTTAGAATTCTCCTGCGTAGAAATTGAGGCAGCGGGGGTTTAGGGGCAATAAGGAATCTAATGGCTGGCGGAAAATTTACCTAATATTTACGCTGGACTACGCTTAGGGGATTGGACGGATGATGGCTAAAAGGGATGGCATCTGCTACAATACGCGCCAGTCATAAATAACAAGATCTTGCTTAGTTGAGTACAAATGCCCCTAGAAAAAGGAGCGCTACTAAAGCGCCGCTATCGGATTGAAGGCATTCTTGGTCAAGGCGGAATGGGGGCCGTCTACCATGCTATTGATATTAATCTTGGCGTACGGGTAGCCGTAAAAGAAAATCTATTTGTCACGGAGGAATATGCCCGTCAATTCCATCGTGAAGCAACGATTCTAGCCAGTCTACGGCATCCGAATCTAACACGTGTAACCGATCATTTTGTGCTTAAAAATCAGGGCCAGTATTTGGTTATGGATTACATTGAGGGCCAGGATCTCCGTTTGCGAGTGAAGAAAAGCGGCCCTGTTTCAGAAAAGGAAGCCGTACCCTGGCTTTTAGAGATTTGTGATGCGCTGTGCTATCTTCATAGTTGCAAGCCGTTGATTCTGCACCGAGATATTAAGCCCGGCAATATTAAAATAACCCCTGAGGGGCATGCATACCTGGTTGATTTTGGATTAGCCAAAGTTGTAGGAGAAAGTGGCCAAACGACAGTTGGCGCCAAGGCGATGACCCCAGGCTTTTCCCCGCCAGAGCAATATGGCACTGGTCATACCGATGTCCGCAGTGATATCTACTCTCTGGCAGCTACGATGTATGCGGTTTTGGGCGCAGCTTTGCCGGAAGAAGCCCTTGAACGAGCAATGGGCCGCAAGGCACTCACCCCATTGCGAAAACGAAATAGCACAATCAGCCCTGGCATAGAAAAAATAATCGAGAAAGCTCTTCAAGTTCGACCGGACGATCGTTTTCAGAATGTGAATGAGTTTGCATCAGCGGTGCGCGCTGCAGCAACCGTGGGAAATGCGACGGTGATCGGCAATTTCCCCTATCTCGATCTAGACCAGCCAACTCGCGTAAACGTCAGTGAGGATAAAGCCGATAAGAAGCCTGCTATTGTTGGCAAACTACGCCAGCGTCTTCCGGTCATAGCGATTGCAGCTCTTGTGATTGTCCTAATTGCTGCTGCTTTTTCATTACCCGGGACAGGTTCGAAACTGGCTGCTTTCTTTTCGTCAGCGACACAACCAGCTACCTCATCAGGTCCTTCGGGAGGGGATATCGAGGGAACAGCAACTTCGCTACCGGGTGGACAAGGTTCCAATACGCCCATTGCAACTCCTTTGGGAACCGAAGATCAAATCTCAGCTGGCCCGGCGGCGACACTCACGGCCAGCAAGGCGGGAACAGAAGTACAGCCTACCCCTAATGGAGGAGGAGCAGGACAAATCGCGTTTGCCTCAAATCGCAATGGCACTCCCCAAATCTACTTAATGAATATTGATGGAACAGATATATATCAGCTGACGGATTTGACGGATGGCGCCTGTCAGCCAGCATGGTCGCCAGATGGCACTCGTCTAGTCTTCACCTCTCCATGCAGTCGGAGTAAGGAAACTTATCCGGGATCGAGCCTATGGATCATCGGTGCGGATGGAGAGAATATGATCTCTTTGCCCACAGCGCCAGGCGGCGGCGACTTTGATGCCGTGTGGTCACCGGATGGCAAGCGATTGGCTTTCACATCAATGCGCGATGGGCATCCACAGCTATATGTGATTAATATTGATGGGAGCGGCCTGTTGAATCTCAGCAAACGTTATGCCGCGGAAGGGCAGCCGGCTTGGGATCCGGCTGGTGATCAGCTGGTTTTTGTCTCCGAACGATCGAATAACTCCGTACTCTGGTTCATATCAGACTCAACTGGGGATGAGGTGCGTTTCTCGCGGCCGGATGGATTGGATGATACTCACCCGAATTGGTCCAAGGATCAGCGGGTTATCATATTTGAACGGCAGATTGGTGGGATACCACGTCTGCTTGTGAAATTTTATGACGATGGCGGTCGAGCGGCAAGGAAGGTTTGCCCTTCATCTGCCCTGGGCGGCTACCCTATGGCTGAGCCAAAATGGTCGCCAGATGGAAGATGGATTGCATTTGAAACCTGGCCGGAAGGAAATAACCACGAGATTGCGATCATGATGGAGAACTGTATGTTCTTCACAATCATTACTAATGGAAACCCTGCGTTCGATTTTGATCCTGCCTGGCATCCATAAATCAAGAAAGTGTTGAAAAAGAGAAAGCGTTCACCGACGGGATGGCATATATGGGGTGGAAGCGCAGCTTCCACCCCATATATAACACCCTCTTTTATGGGCAAATATGTTTTTTTAACATTATCAATCAAATCAAAATAGCGTCGCCAACCCCCCCCCTTGAGTATGTTTGAATCGGAAAGCAATAAGAGGCAAGAGTATCTCTGTCATTGTTGTAATATACTTACCTCAGGAATAATCTTAATAGCCGGCCAATTCTGCGCAAAGTCCATACCGTATTCATCGGATAGCATGATGACCTTGCCTGGAGTGGCAGGCAGGTGCTGATCGGCAAAAAGAAGAATGTAAATGGAGCAATAAATGACAGCGAAGATCATTAATGGCAAGGCAATTGCTGTTGAGTTGCGGCAGGAGATCGCAAGGGAAGTGGAGCAACTGGTTTCCGCCGGCAAGCCGCGTCCGGGATTGGCAACAGTGTTGATTGGCGAAAATCCTGCCTCACAAACGTATGTGCGTGCCAAGAGGAAAGCATGTGCGCAAGTAGGTATTGAATCGTTCAGCTATGAGCTACCGGCAACCGTTTCTCAAGAGAAAGTTGAAGAGCTAATCCGCAGACTAAACGACGATCCAAAGATTCATGGCATTTTAGTGCAATTGCCACTTCCGGCAGGCATAGATGGGGAACGGGTATTGAGGGCGGTCAGCATTGAGAAAGACGTTGATGGTTTCCACCCGATCAATATTGGGCGCCTGGCACAGAAAGGCCGCGAACCGCTATTCGTTCCCTGTACACCGGCCGGATGTATTGAGCTGCTTAAGAGGGCTGGGGCCAAGCTGGATGGTGCGAATGCAGTTGTGATTGGACGATCGAACATTGTAGGCATGCCAGTTGCGCTTTTATTGGTAAGAGAGAACGCTACAACAACCATCTGCCACTCACATACCCGGGATTTGCCAGGAACCTGTCGCAAAGCCGATGTCCTGATTGCGGCAATTGGGCGGCCGGAGATGATCCGTGGCGATTGGATTAAGCCGGGGGCTTATGTCATTGATGTAGGCATCAACCGCATTGAAGATTCAACCAGAAAGCGAGGCTACCGGCTGGTGGGTGATGTCGCTTTCGATGAGGCGGTCGACGTGGCCGGGGCGATCACGCCGGTGCCGGGAGGCGTTGGGCCAATGACAATTGCCGGTTTGCTACGCAACACGTTGCGTTCGGCGAAGCGGAGCCAAGTTTGAGCAAATAGTATTGGGCAAACCGGTTGACGTTGCCCATGGCTGATATCGTAGAGAAGGGGGTATAGAATTGATTTTCCGACAAATGACATATGCAATCATGTTGTCTGACAATTGACGCCGGGCTAAAGCTCTGTTAAACTGAAACATAATAATAGGCGAATCCTGATTATTGGATTTATCGAGAAGCGGGGAAGCCATCTTGATGATAATGCGTCATGGATAGAGTATGATGCTAATAAAGTATGCCCGGAGAAGACGGATAGAATGACCATTATGAGTCAGATCAATTTTTATCATCTTTGTAGAACTCCCGCTAATACGATTCGCCGATTGCACCACAAATATCAATTCATACTGGTCAAAAACAGGTTTTTTGATAG
>DAOVFE010000215.1 GCA_030673085.1 Anaerolineales bacterium
TCTACTGTGGAGTGATTCATGATTGTTGCCTCCGCGGCGAAAGTATGGAAACTTGTCTTGATTCTAACTGAACTCGAAAGATACTTATTTTAGTTTACCCATACAAAACAGCGAGGAACCCCCTAAAAATACATAGCGTTACTAGAATATTATTTCATCTTCTCACTGTTTGCAGAGGAAAATCAAGATTCATTTATAAAAAAATGCCCAGATTAACATATGATCGCTATCTGGGCATTATAAAGAAAGCAACGAATTTATTGTAGGCTCTGCTGCAGGCTTTGCAACTTTCCGCTAACGGATGCGTCTATCACCCTATCGCCGACACGGATGACAAGTCCGCCAAGAATGTTTGCATCAACGTTGAAGGCAATTTCCGCACTCGGACCGATTTGAGCGCTGATTTCATTACGCACAGATTCCTGTTCGGCTGGAGTCAGCGGAAGAGCGCTGGTGATATCTGCATTGCGGCCAGCAAAATGTTCGCCTTCAAGCATGACGACCTTTCCGCTCTTAACCCCGCTAAAGAATTCCTCAATTAGTACAGTTTGACGCTGTTTACTTATAATTCTGCCAATCAAGTTGTTAGCAGCAGCAATCGTCAGCATAACTACCTGCCCTCGAAGGTCATCCAGAGCTTCTTCTTTAAGCTGAGCAGCTTCCCGAATCGCTGCCGCGTGAATCTCATCAGCCTCATTTTCGGCCTGAACCTTCATTTCACGCCCGTCTATTGCAGCTTGCCGGGCTGCATCCTGAATGAGCTCGGCGGCTTCTTGTTGACCTTTTTCGATGATCGCCTGTGCCTCAATAGAAGCCTTTGCCCTTACTTCATCGGCTGCGTTTGCAGCTTCAATACCTTTGGCGATCGTTTTTCGCCGCTGCTCTAACATATCCAGAATCGGCTTATATACCATACTCTTCAATAGTACAAAAACTATCAAGAAGCTAAAGAATTGGACAAGTATATAGCCTAGATTAAGGCCAAGAGCTTCCAAAGCAATCCTCCATCAAACCAAGTTATAAAAAATTCGCTCGATAGATTATAAGATCAATATCATAATCGCTACTACCAGAATATAGATTCCGATCGCTTCTGAAAAGGCAATCGCCAGGATCATGTTGATCTGAATCGCTCCTGCTGCATCCGGATTGCGGCCAATCGCCTCAATCGCCGTCTTACCGATAATGCAAATCGCAGTAGTTGCGCCTAACGTAAGAATCATTGTCAAGGCAGCAACAATATATCGTATTACCGGAATAAAGCTCTGCAAAGTCTCAGCATCCATCCTGTTTCTTTCCTCCGCCTTTAAAGTCTAAATAGAAAATATTTGCTTCCGGCTTCCCAATTAATAGAAGCACTTAAGGCAATGCTTCATGCTCTTCATTATGGCCACCATGCGGTTGGACCGCAATGGTCATAAAGACTAGAGTCAGCATACCAAAGATAATCGCTTGCATAAAGCCAACGAACATCTCCAGAAAGATAAAACCCGATTGCGCTACAACTGGGACCAACGCCCCAATTACGCAGAGTAAAACCGATCCGGCAAAGATGTTGCCAAATAAACGGAAAGAGAACGATATGATTTTAGCAAATTCCGCCGCCAGCTCTAAAATACCGACAAAAATATTAATAGGTGGCATGATGAAGTCAATGATGCTCCGATTTTTTTTGGACCATATCCTAAATAAGTCTCCGAAAGGGAAGAATTTTTCAAGATATCCAAAGCCTACCGCTTTTATTCCTATTGCTTGAGTCATCAAAACAGAGGCAATCGCGAGGGCAACCGTAAAGTTCAAGTCAGTCGAACCCACACGAAAAAGGGGAGTATAGCCATACAAGCGCTCATGACCTGACAAAACATCCTCGCTGGTCTCTTTTGTAAGCGTGGCAACAGATAAATCACCGATCTTGAAGAGTTCCTTTGTCGGATATCCGGCTTCTTCTGCATGAACTTCATGCAGAAGTCCGATGCTTTCCACACCGGGAATCATCTCAGACCAATTAACTACAACAATTAGGATAATGAATGTCGCTACTGAGGGGTAAATAAGACGAGCCCGCTTGCCGGCGATAGATTCGACCAAATCGTAAAGCATTTCCAAGATTGCTTCTATCACACCGGCAAAGCCGCTCAGGATTATATCGCCATGGCGAAGCGCTCTATTCATATAAAGGCCAATTGCAATTAATCCGAGGTCGATAAGCAGCGTGTGTAATATCGTGTTGGTAATATAAAATTCACCTAGCAGGGGAAGCATAAACGGCCCAGCCACTGGCTCCGCTGCTATATGGACATGGGGCATCACCGGCGCAAATCGGGTAATTGCCAGAAAATTGAGAATAACCAGAACGAGGATCACCCAGATCCAAGATCGCTTCTTAGGAGATGGTTTCTGCGTAGCCTTCTGAGTTGATTTCTGGGATGTTTCCTTGGATGTCTCCTGAGTTGCATCCACTTTGGATCTACTCCTCAGTCTTGTCTTCTTCTATGGAGGGTTCTAGAAGGGCCTCATCCAGCGCTTGTTTTTTTTGCACAAAGGATGACACGACACGAATAATCATAAAGAATGTCACTGGCACACTGGCCAAAAGTAACACAATAAGCGCAATCGGCCGAGTCTTGAAATGCTCATCGAGCCAGAGACCGCCGCCCACTGCAACTGCGATAATCAGTAGGGCTAGAAACCCAACTTTAGCAAAAATAGCGGCAAACTGCCTTATTTGCGCCTTATCGAAGTGCACTTCATGGCCATCGTTATTTGGCCCTAACATAGTTTAGAAATTTTATCATATGGTCCAAATGCGGTCAATAAAACATATGAGGGGCATTAGATTATGTTGAATACAAGGCTGATAAACGAAGTGAAACACCGAATTAATCCTATAACTCATATTCATGCTAGAAAGATACGGCATAGCCAGAGACCAATCGAAGAGATACTCTGGCGAGAACTTCGATCGCGCCAACTTGTAAGTTTTTTCAGTCCCCTATCCCCAGCGGCGAGAGAGTTAGGGTAGGGAATGATAAAGTTCCCTATCCCCAGCGGGAAGAAGGTTAGGGTGAGGGGAGAATCCTCTAATAAGCTGCTCCAAACCTCATCTTCAACACCTTCAAACAACTATATGGCATATTGCATCCATCCCCTCGAGGTGAAGTATCTCCCCGCTCACAATGGTATAATCCCGCCGTGATGGCAAATCCTTCGTCAGCTAATTGGGATCGATTCATTGCCGCTCATCCGGAAGCGCACTTGCTTCAAACATCGGCATGGGGGTCTTTGAAATCTAGCTTCGGCTGGAGCATGGATGCTGTGCAGATTCCGGAAGCAGGAGCATTGATTCTATTCCAGCCATTGCCGCTCGGTTTTTCGCTGGCCTATATCCCAAAAGGACCGATAGGAAAATGGCTTCCAAACCTGCTGCCCAAGATTGACGCCATCTGCAAAAAACACCGTGCTTTTATGCTTAAAATCGAGCCGGATTCAACCGAAGATCCCGCACTCGCCGAATCATTTCGCTCACATGGCTTCGTGGCAAGTCCTCAAAGCGTGCAACCCCGGCGAACACTGATCGTGGACCTCCGAGGAACAGAAGACGAAGTTATGGCACGGATGCATCAGAAAACGCGCTACAACATCCGCCTGGCGATGCGAAAGGGCGTCTCGGTCCGGTCATGGGACGATCTTGAAAGCTTCACTCGAATGATGAATGATACATCCAGGCGTAATAAATTTGGCGTCCATTCGCTCATTTACTATCGCCACACCTATGAACTCTTCCATCCTCAGAACGCCTGCGAGCTGCTTGTGGCAGAAGTCGAAGATCAACCGCTGGCTTCGCTTATGGTTTTCGCCCGAGGAAATCGTGCCTGGTATTTCTATGGCGCTTCGACTAATCAACAGCGCAACCTAATGCCAACCTACCTGCTGCAGTGGGAAGCTATGCGCTGGGCTCGCGGACGCGGCTGCACCAGCTATGACCTCTGGGGCATACCTGACTCCGACCGTGAAATTCTGGAGGACCAATTCACAACCCGGAATGACGGCCTCTGGGGTATTTATCGATTCAAGCGCGGCTTCGGCGGTGATCTGGTCCGCACAATCGGGCCCTGGGACCGCTCGTATAATCGTCCACTCTACAACCTCTATGGATGGCTTATTAGGCAGCG
>DAOVFE010000369.1 GCA_030673085.1 Anaerolineales bacterium
TTGCCCCTTCGGGTGCGGGTTTTGTTTAAATATTCGCTCAGGACTATCGCCCTGCAGTGCCTACGGCCCTGGCCATTCATCCCCTAAGCAAGCTTAGGGACCTCAGCAAGCTGAGGGGTATTCTGGCTAATCGAATAAAACTGATTCTCAATAATCACGTTTAGATCATGCCGGATTGGCCGCTGACCAGAATGTGAATCATTCATTTGATTATTCCCGACTTATGCCGAGCATCTTAAAATAACAAGCAGCACATCATTAATAATGCGCCGCTCATGATTTTCATAGCAACCGTTAAAGCGTTGAGCTAGACTGAAGGCAAGACCCGCCGAAGTTTATCGAGCATGCCCAAGCCGCGCAATGCTCCAATTGCGGTGCAATTAACCGGATCTTCAGCTACATAGGACGCTACGCCTGTCTCACGTGTGATCCACTTATCAATTCCTCGCAAGAGTGCTCCACCACCGCAGATTACCATCCCGCGATCCATAATATCTGAAGCCAGCTCTGGAGGAATGCGTTCAAGCACATTGCGTATGGCAGCCGTTTGCAGGTGAAGCGCTTCTTGCAAAGCCTCCACTACTTCGCTTGTTGTTAGTGTGATCATACGCGGCAAACCAGTAACTTGATCCTGGCCCTGGATTTCCATGGATTGCTCTTCATCTTGCGGAATCGCAGATCCAACTCGAACCTTCGCCTCCTCCGCCGTGCGAGGTCCAATAATAAGTCCATACTTCTTCCGCACATATGAAGCGATGGCCTCGTCAAGGCGAATCCCACCCATCCGAACTGTATCGGCGGCTACGATGCCGCCCAATGAAAGCACCGCTGCCTGAGTAACACCGCCTCCAAGATTAACTACCAAGTTTCCGGAAGGTGTAGACACTGGCAACCCTACACCGATAGCCGCTGCCAGAGGTTCCTGAATCAGAAAGACCTCGCGGCTACCCGCCTGCAGTGCGGCTTCATGCACCGCCCGGCTTTCAACACTGGTTACTCCATAGGGAATGGTCATCATCAATCGCGGTTTGAACAATCGGGTCGGACCACATACTCTTTCAAGGAAGTAGCCCAACATACGGTGCGTGATTTCAAAGTCGGCAATAACACCATCGCGTAATGGACGCATTACTTCGATGGCCTCCGGCACGCGCCCATCCATATCACGGGCTGCCTGACCAACTTCTACGATTTTTAATTCCTCAATATCAACTGCAACAACTGTCGGCTCATGCAGAACAATTTCGCCGCCTTCGCAGATCAATGTATTTACAGTCCCTAGATCAATTCCCAGATTCTTGCCAAATAATGCCATAAGGCTATATGTCCTTATCTGATTTAATCCTTAGACGTTGGCGTCCAACACGCCGGTATCGGCGAACAGCATCCAGCCGTAATTTCGATCGCCGCAATGCCGCGTCGACTGCAAGATATTCCTCAGTGGTTTGCGCCGGGGCTCTCTTCAATAAATCAACCGCCCTGGCTTTAGCCGCCTCCGCTCGGGCAACGTCAATCTCATCGATATTTTCGCCAACATTGGCCAGCACAATCACAATGTCTGGCCTGACTTCAATTACACCTCCAGCAATGGCAAATAGCTCCTCGCGTCCTTCGTGGCGTACATGCAAAACCCCATAACTAAGGGTAGCCAGTAGTGGCGTATGGTGAGGAAGAATTGCCATCCTGCCCTCAGAACCTGGCGCAATGACAATATCTGCCGGCCCTTCAAATAAAAACTTATCCTGAGTAACAACCTCACAACGGATCGGCATATTCGCCTTTCCCCTTAAAATCTGTGATCACTAGGCAGCCAGCTGTTTTGCTTTTTCAAAGGCTTCTTCAATCGATCCAACCAACATGAACGCCTGCTCGGGCAGCTCATCGCACTTGCCATCAAGGATTGATCGAAATCCCTTTACCGTCTCTTCCAGTGGCACATAACGACCTTCTATACCCGTAAACTGCTCTGCAACGAACATGGGCTGTGAGAAGAAACGCTCAATTTTACGCGCTCGCGATACCAGAAGTTTATCATCCTCGCTCAATTCATCAATTCCTAGAATGGCGATAATATCCTGCAGATCCTTATACCGCTGAAGAACTTGCTGCACCCGGCGAGCGATGGTGTAGTGTTCTTGGCCTACAACCTGTGGATCGAGAAACCGGGAGGTTGAACTAAGGGGATCCACAGCCGGATAAATGCCCTTTTCCGCAATCGAACGCTCAAGAGTAATTATGGCGTCAAGATGAGCAAACGTTGCTACTGGCGCTGGATCAGAGTAATCATCAGCCGGCACATACACAGCTTGCATCGACGTTATCGAGCCTGCTCGAGTGGATGTAATCCTCTCCTGCAATTCACCCATTTCAGTCGCCAGC
>DAOVFE010000242.1 GCA_030673085.1 Anaerolineales bacterium
CTCAGGCTTTGTCCCAAGCGGATAATCGCTGATTAATGCACCTTGCTTAGAAATGGATTCCGCAAGGCGTCGGTGCTCAGGTGGGTAAATATTATCTAAACCAGAGCCCAATACAGCAATCGTGCGTCCTCCCGATTCCAATGCAGTTTGATGAGCAATAGCATCAATACCTCTTGCAAGTCCTGATATCACGGTCACGCCATTCGCAGCCAATGCACCAACTAAATCTCGGGTTACGGCTTGTCCATAGTATGTTGCTCGCCGAGTACCTACAACTGCAATAGACCATCGATCCGAAGGCTTGAACTCTCCCCATATATAGATTACCGGAGGCGCAGTTCCTATCTCTCGTAATCGAATAGGGTATTCATCATCCTCCCAGGTTAGGATATGAAAACCTTCCTCTTCAATCCTTGCCACTTCATAGTCAAGATCAACTTGTTCTCGTCCTTTAATCAGTGACTGGATTGTCTTCGATCCAAGACCGGCCACTCGTAGTGCTGCGCTTGGCGCATTCCATGCAGTCTCAATGTCTCCAAAGGCTTGCAGAAGCGATTGCAGACGTATTGCGCCGATACCCTTTATGCGACTAAATCCGATCCAGTATTTCTTGGTGTCCCCCATTGTTTTTGCTCCACTAAGTCGATAACGAATCTATTCAGACGGCTGAGCATACCATGCCAATTTTCGGAATGTCAAGCTATCCCCCTTCAATATCCCATTTAGCCGATTTTTCCCCAACCATCGATAACGAGCAATCTAAGCAGTGATGCCTTCTGCCTTTTTCCAATGAACGTGTTGATATGGCGATGAGGGATCCCGGTTATTCAGCAACATCAATAGTCAGGACAGCGAAGGAATCGCTTTCATCGTCACTGTTGATTGCCATAATCAAATATTCTATACAGCTTATATTAAAAAATGATGATAGAATAACCGATGCCATTTCCAGCAATCAATTTGACGATAATCCTGCACTAAAGTCCTCATAATTACACAATTGCTGTAAGACTTTCTGCCAGCGATTATTCCTGGGAACATTGCCCTGGGCTAAGCCATCACCCTGGGCTCATACAACGGAGAAATAGATCTTGGCTTCATTAATTAAAGCCGCTGATTACGATTTGAAGAATTCGGTTGCAGAAAACCGTCTGCTAGTCTTATGGCGGCTTATGACCGGATACCAAATTATCTACCTCGGCGCAACTTTAAGCCTGGGCATTTCCACTTTATCAAAGACCGCCACTTATTTACTTATCAGAGATTTCATCGATAATCTGCTGGGGCAGCCAGATGCAAGCAGCAAGATGCCAATCATTCTTCTTGAATTTGTATGTCTGGCAATAATTCAAGCCATCTTCACTTTTCTCAGCGGCCGTTTATCGGCTCAAGCTTCTGAAGGAATTGTTCTTAGATTGCGTAATTATCTTTTCGATCATATTCAACGTCTCTCATTCAGCTATCACGACAAGACTCAAACCGGTGAATTGATCCAGCGCTCCACTTCTGATGTTGATGCAATACGTCGCTTCTTCGCCGACCAGGCCATTGCGGCGGGACGCATCATCCTTCTGTTTATCATCAACTTCATCACCCTTCTCCTCTTAAATTCACAACTAGCTTTACTCTCGATCATCGTTATCCCTTTCATCGTGGCTATGTCGCTTTTCTTTTTTGGGCGTGTCTCTAAGGCCTATGAAGCCTATCAAAAGCAAGATGCCAAGGTTTTTACTACGCTTCAAGAGAATCTAACCGGCGTTCGAGTGGTTAAAGCATTTGCCCGTCAGGATCATGAGCGAAGTAAATTCAACGATCAGAACTGGGAAAAATTCCTCCGCGGGCGTCGTCTTCTGAAGATGCATTCTCTCTATTGGCCGATTTCCGACATCCTTTGCGGAGCGCAGATGCTTTTCGGATTCTATGTCGGCGCTAACATGGCTATGAGCGGCACAATTACTATTGGGACCTATCTTGCATTTATCGGTCTGATTGTTTGGATTATCTGGCCAATGCGAAACTTGGGACGTTTAATTGTTCAGATGTCTACCGGGCTCGTCTCCGCTGGCCGCGTAATGAAGCTTATCAATGAAGATCGAGAACCGATTGATGAGGGAAAATTCCATCCTAGAGATAACCTTCGCGGCGAGATTGTCTTCAAGGATGTAACTTTCCGCTATGAGTCAGGCATCATAGTTTTAGACAAAATCAACTTTGCTTGCAAACCCGGTCAAACTATCGCTCTGATGGGTTCAACTGGTTCAGGAAAGACCAGCCTTGTCAATCTTCTGCCTCGCTTTTATGAATACACAAACGGCAGCGTAACTATTGACGGAATCGAATTAAAAGATCTTCCACGCCATTATCTTCGTCGTCAGATAGGTATCGTTGAACAGGAGCCTTTCCTTTTTTCGCGCAGTATTCGCGAAAACATAGCTTATAGTGTGGGCCACTCCGTCTCTAATGATGAAATTGAAGCCGCAGCGCATGCGGCGGCTATAAATGATGTTATTGAATCTTTTCCGGATGGATACGACACATTAGTAGGCGAAAAAGGTGTCACTCTTTCTGGCGGCCAAAAGCAACGTATAGCTATAGCCCGGGCATTACTCAAAGATCCTAGAATCCTTATTCTCGATGATTGTACGTCTTCGGTCGATACTGAAACCGAAAGCCGAATTCATGCTGCGCTGCAGCAATTGATGAAGGGACGCACTAGCTTCTTAATCACTCATCGCATCCAGAGTTTGATAAATGCCGATTTTATCCTCGTTTTTGATCATGGAAAGATCATCCAGCGGGGATCCCATGCAGAACTTCTTCGAGAAGAAGGCATTTATCGCAGGATTTATGAAATCCAGACTAAAATTGATACAGAAGAATATAAAGAGATAGCTGATGACTGAAATTGCCTTCAAAGAAGAAGAGTTTTCAACTCAAATTAGCAAAAAAACGCTGCTGCGAATCCTCGCTCAGGCAATACCCCATCGGTTGTGGCTGGTTGGTTTTGTCTTATCAATTGCATGGGTTTCAATACTTGATTCGTACTTCACGTTTTTAAGCAAGCGGATCATAGATGAGGGTATCCTCGCCGGCGATACCGTCGCTTTAACGAACATTGTTATTCAATACGGGCTACTTATAGTACTGCAGGCCACAGGCGTTTTCGGATTCATCTATTTGGCCGGCATACTTGGAGAACGCATACAATACGACTTGCGCAAGAAGATTTTCAATCACTTGCAGGATCTTTCCTTCTCTTATTTTAATCGCACACCCGTTGGCTGGATCATGTCACGAGTTACATCAGACACAGAGCGTATCGCCGACCTCGTTACCTGGGGCCTTCTTGATGTAACCTGGGGTATTATGAATATTGCCACTGCGATATATTTCATGATCAAGATTAATTTACATATGGCCTTGATCATCCTGCCGATAATGCCGGTTCTTATTTATGTAGCCATATTATTTAAAACCAAGATCCTCACTCAATATCGCCAAGTTCGCAAAATAAATTCAAAAATTACCGGTGCATTTAATGAGACCATCACCGGAGTTCGAGTAATTAAAGCTCTTTGCCAGGAAGAACGTAATCGAGATGAATTTGGTCAGCTATCAAAAAGCATGTTCAAGACCGCATATCGAGCTAGGTGGCTTTCAGCCCTCTTCTTGCCGGTTGTTCAGCTTATCGCCGCTTTCGCC
>DAOVFE010000222.1 GCA_030673085.1 Anaerolineales bacterium
CTTCCTCGGCTGCCGACAACATTGCCATATCGCACACAGGAGAAACGGGTTCCCACACCGCCGGCATAAGAGTTGGATTGGACAAAAAGCTTCTCAGCGGCTAATTTGGTAGCGCCGTATAGATTGATGGGATTGACCGCCTTATCAGTGCTAAGCGCCATCACTTTGTCAACTCCAGTATCGAGAGCAGCCTCGACTACATTTCGCGCGCCCATGATATTGGTCATAATGGCCTCAATCGGATTGTATTCGCAAGCTGGAACCTGTTTCAACGCCGCGGCATGTACGACGATATCGACTCCCTGCATCGCCCGCCGCAGACGCAGCCGATCACGAACATCGCCAATGAAATAACGCAGGCTCGGATCATCAAAACCCGATGTTCGCATTTCATGTTGCTTAAGTTCATCTCGACTGAAAATGATCAATTTAGCCGGATGATAATCACGCAGCATTGTCTCGACGAATTTATGGCCAAAAGATCCTGTTCCCCCAGTAATAAGGACAATCTTATCTTCCCAATTCATCTAGTTAATCCTCTCCAGACATCATTACAAATTATGCGCTTTATTGAGTTTCATCCATTTGCCATCATCAGGAGATATCCGCCCTTGTCGCCTCGGGTTCAGTCATCATCTTGCGAAAGATGATCATAGGATACTGCCCAACGCGTCCAAAGAAATGCGGCGCTCTTTCTTCCAGCCAGAAAATCAGGCGCAGGAATGCCTTGCCCAGCGACAAGCGGTGAACCAAGGCCTTAGTGAAAGCCGTGCTTACACTTCGCCATACAAGCACTTCCAAGCCGGGAAGGAAAGCCAGATTGGTCGTAATCCAATTGTAGTCATGGCGGAAGGTGAAGGTTCCCGGTGTGCGTACTAATTTTTCCGCTTCCGGGGAAAGCCCCTTGATTGGCAAAGCACTCTTGGACTTTTCTGAATCAATCATACGCTTGAGACGCCCGGTTATACGTTTCCCCCAGGCAATAGGCCGGCGGAAACACTTCATCAGCTGCGAATCGGACCCCCAGCTATAGACAACGACTGCCTGCCCGCCGCGGCTCAAGACGCGCATGAATTCTTCGAAGCATGTTCGATGTTCGTCCGCTGGTATATGATGCACGGTATGGAGTGAAACCAATGCATCGAAGGCCTGCGGCTTGAAAGGCAGATTGGCAGCATCTCCTACCACAAAGAAACCATGATCGCCGATCCGCTTTCGGGCTCCGAGTAAGGCCAAATGCGATATATCAAGGCAGATACGACGCTTATAGCCTTTTGAATACTCAAGATATTCCGGATACTGTATCGGTCCCGAACCAGCATCCAGGATATATTTTCCACTTGCTGGAAGATGTCGTTTCACGCGTATGTGGCATCGATGGATATATTCCCATGCCACCGGCCTCAGGTCTTCATAGCGCGCGTTCTGATACAGGCCGGCTCCGATATCTTTCCATCCGACCGAGTCATAGAATTTGCGCACTTCCTTCTTGATATCAGCTTCCACTCTTAGTATTGCTCCTCATTCTTGCTTATGACTTCCCGGTCCCATTCCAGGGGCATTCCCAGAAAAGCGTCAACTGCCCTTTGATAGCGGGTTAGCCTATCAGGTTGAAGCGCCATTGCAATCGGCCGTGCAGCGATGTCTTTCCAGAAGTCAACCAGATGCCATGGAAACAGCAGCGGATATTCAAAGAAGAATCGGTAGGCATACTGCTCGGCTAATTCCACCTGACTACGTTTAAGAGGTCTTACTGGAGCAGTTGCTAAAAACTGGTTTAGCATGCCATAGTATTCTTCCTGGGTTGACGGATCGCTGGTGAAGCCCTTGCCGCGATAGTGCGTCCATCCTCCTATAATGACTGGAACGCCTGCCATGGCCATTTCCATACCTACGGTTGTGGTATAAACCAGGCCCAGGTTTGCCAAACTCACCAAGTCATAAGTATTAATTTGGGATTCTGGCGGCACAACGATGATATTCTCAGGTAATTCAGGCAGCGTTCTCCGGATAATATCTACTGATGGATCGCCAGCGCCATTCAGCTCTCCAGGATGGACACGGACGATCAATTGAACATCCGGTCGCTCGGAAAAATATTTCAACGTCATCGAGAGCCAATCGACCATACCTTCGGTAAAGATTTGCCGGCCCAGAGCCAGGCTGTCACCCACTACATTCGTGCATAGGAGAACTACCTGCCTGGAAGGATCCAGCGATAAGGATTCACGGGTGGAATTGGTTCCCTGTCTCTGAGAATGCTGCCATCTCCTACCAAAATTTGCCCAGACATGCCCGCTCCGGCGAGCCCGATATAGCTCTTTTAGAATTTTCCGTTCCTCGGCAGATAAGGACGTTTGCCCTCTCGCTTCCCAGAATGCGGATGTGTCTTGCAACATAATCTCAGCATTCTGTGCCAGCCAAACGCGCTCCCGCTGCTCCCCAAATTCATACGTCACAACCGGAACACCCAAGTGGCGAGCTGCGCGATAGCTCGCGCCAAACTCAAAGATGCTCCCGTTAGGAATAATTACAACGTCATATTCGCCACGTTCTAGTAATCGCCTTGTAGCGCCGGCCGCAGCCAAATTACGGCTAAGGCGAAGCTTATAAAGATCACGATCCTTGCCGTCCGTATCCAAATAAAGGGTTTCCCGTTGCCGGGTGTATTGCACATCGATCTTGCTCAGCTTTTCGATTTGCTGCAAAAGCGCCTTTGGGATTTCATTCAGTGGACCGGCCGAAAGATCGTATGCAGTCATTAGATCTCTGGCGGCAGCCAAAACCCGGCGAATATAGGCAGCTTGCCGCCGGCTATCAAATTTCTGAACAGGGTCAACCCAGTTTCTATAAGGCACAAAGCCAAGATCTACATGATGGCCCAAACCGCTCAATAGCAGGCCTAGTGCACAACCATATTCCAGCCACCAGCGCAGAAATGCCACAACTAAAACACGGCGCGGCTTTTTCACTTCAACAGTGCAACATGATAATTGAGCTGCTTGAACCCACTCGGGGAGTACCGCGGCAAGCCTATCCAGGTTGTAACCCGAGGTCGGATATTGATTCCCCGGCCGAAGCCATTGGGCCAGATCGCCAGCAAACGGGAGCCCTCCTAAAGCCTGCTTGAACCAGTAGCGCCCCCCTCCTGTGCTCACGTTTCTGCCTCCGCAATTTTCCAATCCAGCGCCATCCGAAACGGCCCATGACGACGCTCGGGCCATTGACTTCCCGTTGCGCCGGTTCCATCAACCGTCAAAGACAAAGCATGCTCATCGGTAAAATAGGATCTGATCCTAAAGGATGATGCATTCACTCCCAGGATAAAACGACCCTCATTTAGCAAATTGGCCGGAATCTGACAACGACTGGTGTAGCGTCCGGCGCGCCTTATCTCATATTGTCTAAAAGCCTTCGAATCATCCGTGTCAAATGAGGTTAAGAGCGGTTCGCCTCTGCTGGTCGAAATGTATAACCCAACTCGGAGGCCTTTGATATCTTTTTCGAGCTGATATTCTAGCTCTAGCGTAATCGGCTCAGTGCAATTGACCTGGCCGACTATTTGATTATTCGGATCGCGAACCCGAAGCGCAATCGGGCGAAAAGGTGCCGCCGCTCGAACCCGAGGATCATCTTTCCAAACCCGCTCCCCCCCCTGAGCCATCCCAGAGGTTAAATAATGGTCAACCACTTGATCAGAAGGAGCTCTCATTACAATGCGTCCGTGGTCGAGCAGAATCGTCTCTTCGGTAAGCCGAAGGATGGCCGACATATTATGACTGACGAATAAAACCGTCCTCCCCTCATGTGCTACCTGGCTCATTTTCCCCAGACACTTACGTTGAAATTCAGAATCTCCAACCGCAAGCACTTCATCTACGACCAGAATTTCTGGTTCCAGGTGGGCAGCGACGGCAAATGCCAACCGAAGATACATTCCGCTCGAATAACGCTTCACCGGCGTGTCGATGAATTTTTCAACCTCTGCAAACGCCACGATCTCGTCGAACTTCCGCTCGATCT
>DAOVFE010000068.1 GCA_030673085.1 Anaerolineales bacterium
AGAAAGCGGAGAATATAGAAGATGGACATAAGCAGCAAACCGCGGCTGAAAGTCAGATAGGTTGATCCGTAGAAAAGGGATAAAAGCGGCTGTGCAAAGAAAGTGGCGACAATTAAAAAGCCAAGGATGGGGACGCCGAAAACCAGGTAGCACAGCTTCATCATCCTACTCAATCCATGACGCCCGGAGCGGTGGAATATCTTCGATGCTTGCGGGGTGAGAAACGGATCCAAGGCGGCCAGCAATGCATGAACCGGCGCTAATACGGTTTGTAGCGCTCGATAGGCGCCTGCTGCAGCAAAACTAATCATTCCAGCGGTTAAAATTGGATAGACTTCCTGTGCTATCCATGTCCCTAACATCCCACCTAACATCCAGCGGCCAAAACTCCAATTGCGCTTCCATTCCGTTAGCAGCTGAATCTCTCTAAGTGTCCAATATTTTCTTGCCTGCCAAATCCCAATCGGTAATGCAATAAGGGCGCCCCACGCGATAGCGTGCATCCCGTCAATACCGCTTAATTGTCCTTGAGTATATAGCCACCAGAGAACAACTAATCGAATAAGGCTGGCAATAACAGTGTTGACAACCGCACGATTAATCACTCCTCGAGCATAGAATAATCTCCGGACATACTCCTGAAGTCCCCAGAAAAGAAAAACGAACCACAGCGAAAAGACCATTGGTCCCAGAGTATCATTGCCTGTCGCAGTGAGCAGCCGGCCTGCGCCGGCGGTTATCGCGGCGCTGATAATCGCCAAGCCCGCCATAATCACACCGGAAGCGCTGGCATAGCGTTTGAATTTACATTCATCCATGATAGGGCCAAAGACGCTAACCGGCTGAACGATCAATCCTTGCTGCACGGAACGTATCATATGCAGCAATAAGAATCCAACGCTATACACGCCGAACTCGGTTGGGCTGACAGATCGAGCTAAGAATAGAGCGGCCAGGAAATTCGTCAGGCTTATAGTTCCCTGATCGATTGCCGCGAGGAAACCGTCGCGCGCAACTTGTGCTGATACACCTTTCAGTAAGGCTTTCAGGTGTCTAGAAAGGGGCTGAAGCGGCACGCGATGCCACTCTCCTTTTAAGGGAAAAAGACAGAATACTCCGCAGCTTGCTGAGGTCCCTAAGCTTGCTTAGGGGATTAATGGCAAACGGGGGTTTGGGGGCTGCCGTCATATATTGGCTTTTTCCTTGGAAGATCCCCCGCAGCTTGCTGCGGGCTTCTTCACCTCTGGGTCACTGTTGCCGGAGTTCATTATGAATAGCTATGTCCTTTGTTTAATTAAGGATATAAGGAATATATTCGGGAACTGGAGTGAGAAAATATACCGTTACCCAATTATGCCAGGAAACATAATCGTCATCTTCATATCCGAGATCAATCCACTTACGTCCAGGGATTCCCCCGCCGGTATCAGCGATCGTTCCCACTCCATAACCAGGGACGTATACCTGTTGCCAGACCATATCAAGATACCAGCGTACAAGAACAGCTACGATGCCCTTTCTTAGAGTAGCGCCGGCGGCAGTGTTATAGGAACAATAATCGACTCCCAGACGACAAGGGGAATAGGAAGTTGCATACATAGACACCGCCCGCCAATATTCGATTGGTCCATCCGGCGTATCCATCGTCCGGACTACAACCTTAGTGCCATAGCCAATGATCCGCGGCCGTGGGTCGCTGGCTGTCCATTCGCTTTCCTCGAAACGAGCCACTTCCTCACCTTCCGCGTAGCGCACTCTCACTCGATTTGCCAGTATCCCATACGTGCCCTCTTCTACAACACTTTGTTGATCAATCTCTGTTTCCGGATCAGGCTCAAATTGGCTATCAAAGGGGAGGGGTTTCTGTTCTATTAGAACTTCCTCGCTCACGCGAACGATCTTGATCCGCCCATCGCGCGGCACGATTTCGGATTCAGCTGGCTCAGAGTAATCCAAACCTTGCAATGGCAACCCGGCTTCAGATAGCACCTCGCCCACCGTATCTCCAACTACTCGTGTGGACATAGTTGAGCCATCGGCAGTGATTGCCAGTGCTCGAGAGCGTTTAAGGGTTACATCCAAGGGTTCGGTTAGAGATGTTTTCAATCCGGGATCAATCTTATCGCCGGCGTATAAGCTAATCCCCGCTTCCCATAACGCTTCACCCAACGTAGCGGCTGAAGAATGGATAATCTGCCTGGCGCCATCGATTGATAGAGTGATTGCGATCGAACGTTTCAGACGAAGCCGCCGGGTTACATTCTGAGTTGAGGCCGCTTGATTATTGGCCGGGAGTCCATCAATCCACAAGCTATCGCCAGGGTATAGCTTAATATCGGCCTTGGCCAAGATGTTGGCTGCCATGGGCTGATAACAATTAATTTCATGACTTTGGCCATCGAGTATTACATGCACTGTTCTTGAATGGTTTAGAATCACCGGGGCATTTTGGGGGAGCTTACTTTCGGGATTCGGCCAGACATAATCGTCGGAAGTGAAGTCATATCCGGCTGCATGCAGCGCAGCCGATACTGTTTGCGCATGACTACGGATGGATTCTTGCTTGCCATCAATCACAAACTTGACTGTTTGGGCTGTGCCGTAATAAACAAGAATCGATCCTGCTATGCCGAGGACGACTGCAAGGATTTGCAGTCTGCGAGATTTGCTGCCCAGGAAAATCCGTAGTTTGTCCATTTTTCGTCCCAACGAGTATACCAGAGGGTTGCTTTTTCGCTTCTACTTTCCGGATAAATTGAAAGTTGAAGCTATCTGACTATCATCTGCTGTATGGCGCTTAGCTGTAAGTGATCTGCAAAAAGTAGAGGATGTTTTATAAAGAGAAATCAATATGATTCGTCGCTGAGTTTTCCGGATTATCGGATTTTATAGCCAATAATCTGTTAGATCTAGAATCATAGACAACAAACGACCGGGCCGGTGTCCCAGCGTCACCCACAGTATCCTCCGTGCCGCTGCTTCCTCTCGGACCTGACGGAGTTTGAAGGGCTGCGCCGCGCCGGACCGACCCGGACGCATTATCAGGATAACCGGACGGATTGAAACTGTCAACGGCAAAAAAGCTGTTGAGAAAAGGAGAAATTTGCTAATAATGTGTAATATAAATAGCGGAGCTCCCGCCGCATTTATGGGAAAAAGCCAGAATGCACCGCAGCTTGCTGCGGCGTTCTTCACTACATGATTATTTTAGGTTAAGCGGATCAACACTCATAAAAAAACACCGCACATGCGGTGCTTATGGGAAAAAATTGGCGGAGAGGGTGGGATTCGAACCCACGGAGCCTTGCGGCTCACGCGCTCTCCAGGCGCGCGCGTTAGGCCAGACTACGCAACCTCTCCAATTCCGGCGGCCGATATAAGCCAAACCAGCGTCCGCCATTATATCATGCTTGACTTTCAGAAAACTTCTGCATTCCATCTCTTACCAATTCCATGTAAAGTGTCCACTGAAAAAAGCATCCACCAGTAGCGAAAGGGGGAATATGGGACGTGGGCTTTGCCCACACCCCATATATGCCTTCTCCATTCTCGCATTCGGGCTTTTTTCAGTGCATTCATATATTGATTAGAAGTGAGAATGCTCACTCAGGAAAATGCTATCGGCATTCGGATGCTGGATTTTCTGCTATCTTACGGCTACGTTAATCTTGCCGTATTTTAGACTGGGCAGACCCGATCTATAAACGGCAAGGAAGAACCGGCAACAATCGTTTGTAACCGAAGGTTATAGAGCAAGTCTTGGTTATGATCCATCACCGGTACTTCAATTTTTGTCCCCCTTTTGGGCATGAGAAATTCAGCGTAACGAATAATCTATGTCTGCAAGCCGAAACTACGGGCAATTCGATGAATGCCGAGGGATTCAGGAAATCTAAACTAGCTAAAAAAGCGATTATTAGCTGGATGTGCCAGTGGTGAGCTTGTTTTAGCGAGCCGGTGAAAATCGGCAGAAGGGTTATTGGGACTCAATGTTTGACATTTGCGCGCCCACAATCCACAAGGTATGGCCGGCCATCACAGCGGCATACTGGGAAGGCGATTATGTCTTTATCCAATATATACTCTGTGATGATATAGCCGGAAGATTGTGGTAGTCTGACTCGGGCTTGCTATAAAGTGATATCGGGCAAGAAGATCGATTTCAGATCTTTTTTAGTTCAGGGCGTGGAATTTCCGTCTAGTAGCGCTTTGAAATCTTTAATCGATATTGTTCCGGGAATTTCTATGCGTTCGAGATAATAAATCATGTTGGAGCCGTGGCTTACACCTTTTCCCAACCCCACGGCGGTGAAATAGCCATATTTTTCAGCTTTCCTTGCCAGCTCTGGAATGTAAGAGCCGAATGGATAAGCGAAAGTTCGAATTTCAATGCCTAATTCTTTCTCCAGGCGAAGGCGTGAATCAAGCAGCTCAATTCTTAACTGCGAAGGCGACACTTGCGTCGGATTGGCGTGGGTCATGCTGTGTGAGCCGATTTCCCACCCGGCTGCCGCCATTTCTTGTAACTGGGAAATGGATAGAAAACCATCCGATTTGAGACGGTTTGCCACAATGTACTCTGTTCCCGTGAAACCATAGCGCTGCATGCAGGGGAAGGCATATTCATAATTGTCAAGATTACCATCATCGAAGGTAATGATTATGGGATTGAAAGGCAATCGATTTCCATGCATGATAGCCTCGCGCAACTGTGCCAGGGTTATGGTGTGATATCCATGCTGATAGAGGAAATCCATTTGGTCTTTGAAGAGCCGCGCGTCAATGGCATAAGACGTTGAGGTAGGATCAGGTAGAACGTGATGATAGAGCAAAATGGGCGCTCGTACCACACCCGGCCCAATAATAGTCCAGGTTGCGGTAGGACAAGGGGTAAGGGTGAGCGTGGGCAAGGCAGTTAATGTAGCCGGAGGGGTAGGTGAGGAGGTGGTGTAATGGGCGGTGATGCTGGCGGACGGCGCCGTTGGGGAAGTGATATTCGATTTGCTCGTATTAATTTCACCTGCCTCGGCACAGCCTGAAAGCAACAGAAAGAAGATTAAACAACTATGCAACCGAAGGCGTCTAAAAGTCCAGCGAGAAAAGCTCTTATTAGAGAAAGATTGTCTGCTTAAACGTTTTAAAATCTGCAATTTCTCTTACCCTATTCCTTCTCAGAGGTTTGTTTATAAGTCTAGTACAGTTTTGGGCTTTTTGCACTGATCGTTTCTTGATCATAATTATGTGAGCAGTGATCAATAACTAAACTTCAGCATCAGCGCTTAATGACGGCCGCGACGGCAAGCAGTCGTCTCGCTTAGTTTCGGGGGCGATTTCTGCAGTAAAACGGGCTGAAGGTGGTAATTGGAAATTGGAGGTTTGCCGGCTTTGCGAATGAAGCCAATCGGCCTCATGAATAGATCAACAGCTCCGCACGATGGCTTCTTCATCCAATTCTAGCCGCGGCTATCACATAATAGGTTGCAGATCTCCAGGTCCTTTTCCGGGAAAGAGTTCCGGCAGTACTTCTGGGGCGTAGGAGGACACCATCTCGCTCGAGAGCGCATTTTCAATGCAGATTTGGGCATAGAGATCGGCGCTGCGACGCTTACGTCTTTTCTGGGAATCGACATCCAGTTCCCAAAGTCCAAACCGCTGTGTCCAGCCACGCTCCCATTCAAAATTATCCACCAATGACCAGTGAAAATACCCTCGCACCGGACAGCCAGAATTTAACGACATCCAAAGCTTCCAAATATGAGAGACGATATAGCGCGGTCGAAGCTGATCTTCTTGATCTTCTACCCCATTTTCAGTTATATAATTGGTAAACCATAGCTATTTGCCCATTTAATCGCCTTAGCGAATCCTTCTGGTTCATTGGCCATGTGTCCAGTAGGGCTTAGATCGGCGCTTTGGGGATAGAAATCGCGGGTGAAGAACTGCTTGGAGCACCGCAGATCAAACGCGTCACGCTCAACCGTGTAATAGTTCAGTCCGAAGTAATCCTGAGTCCCTGCCGCCTGAGGGATATGTATGGTCCGGCCGGGAAACCGGGCTTTCCCATCGATCAGCGCATTGGGGAAAATGTCGTTAAAGTAGCGAGAACGGAAGTTGGCAACAAACCGGTCCAGAGGATTGGCTGTGCTGGCTGGCAGAAAGCCCCGATAATGATGCGCCACTCCAACCAGGGATTCCGGCTGAATCTCATGGATTGCTTGATAAGCAGCTGCATGCGCCATCAGCATGTTCTCAAGAACTTTAATCATCTTGCTCAGATCCATTTCGCCCGGGGGGAAAGCTCCGTCCAGATAACCCGAATAGGCGTAGATATTTGGCTCGTTGATCGTCACCCACATGTCGGCCAAATCCGAAAGCGCGCCGACTACTTTGCGAGAAAAACGCTCGAACAGGCCTACGATCTCGGGATTTAGCCACCCCCCAAGCCTTGCGACCCAAAGCGGGTTGGTGAAATGATGCAAGGTGATCATCGGCTTCATACCTCGATCGAGTATTCCCTTCGTCAATTCACGATAATATGCCAGCGCGTTTTCATCCCACACTTCTGGATCAGGTTCGACTCGGCTCCACTCGATCGAGAAACGATGAGCATTCTGTCCCATATCGGAAGCGTGGCTCAGATCCTCACGCCAGCGCCCGCCCCACCAATCGCAAGCCTTCGCGGAAGTTTGGCCATCGATGATCCGCCCGTTTCCCTGCTCCCAGTCCCACCAGTCGTTATTTGAGTTCCCGCCTTCGACCTGATGGGCGGATGTCGCCGTGCCCCATAAGAACCCCGGCGGAAAATAGTAAGTGCCTTCCATCATGTACACCTCAGTGCCGACTGAATAGAAAAAAGCTATTAATCTATGATTGCCTGGGCAAGGATCGTCCTAATTACGGTCGGACGGAAGCCAATTTGCTTCAATTCCATACCGATATGTATGATCGATTCCTCCATCTGATAAAGGGCAATCTTACGTTCGCTAAGTAATCGCTCTACAATCGCCGCTAAAACCGATCCTCCAAATCCTGATAGATCGGTCTCAGGAATGACATCAACATATACTTCGGCGAAATATTCGCCGCGCCAATTGATCCCCGCCGCAGCCCGAACGCCAGTTTGCGAGTGAATCTCATATCGTGGCCGCCCGCCCGGGGTTTCTGTTTCCTGAAGTAAAACATTGATGATTGACTTAAATGATGCTCGATCCAGACGGTACAAATCCAGAATCCGGATCTCGCTAAGCCTGACAACTGCCTCCGCCCAGGATTGCTGATCCACAGGAAGGTACAGTAGAACCGGCCTTTGTGGCTTGAGAGCCGCTTTGAGCAAGCTCTGCAGCGCCGCCTCCTGAGATGTAAAAGGGATTACTAGTGGTCGAAAAAGATCCATTCCAGTTTGAGCGACTGCTACAAATCCGGTAGGGATATCGCGGCTGGCGAAGTATCCGTACAGCTCAGTCTGGGTTTCGGGATGATCCAGGGCATAATAAGCAGCCATGGCATCGGCCACTGATCGCGGGTTAAGCAGCCGAGCCAGTTGTCGGCGCTGTTTCATAGGTATTGGTTGCACATCTGCCATGGTTGCCCATCCAAAAATGAATAAAGCTTCTGCTCTGAAACGATACCGAATCTTCGATCGCGATCACTAACAGTCCTGGCGGCATTGGCAGAAAGCATTTGCCAGATGCTTGTAGGCGTTCCGAAACCAGGCCGTCATTT
>DAOVFE010000239.1 GCA_030673085.1 Anaerolineales bacterium
AAATTGCTGTCATCTGCTCTTCACACTCGGGCACCGATGAACACGTGGCTGTAGTGGCTTCAATTCAGCAGAAAATCGGCGTCGGCGAGGAGCAACTACTATGCGGAGCGCATCCGCCCCTGGACCCGGCTACAGCAAGCCTCCTTCGAGAAAAGGGAGAGGAACCTACCCCTATCCGCAATAATTGCTCCGGCAAACATACCGGAATGCTGGCCCTGGCAATCCTGAAGGATTCACCACTGAAGGACTACGTCAACCCTCAGCATCCTATTCAAGTCGAGATTCTGCATGCCTTTGCCGAAATGTGCGACATTCCCCCAGAGCGGGTTGGCCTAGGGATTGACGGGTGCTCAGCCCCTGTCTTCGCAGTTCCATTGCGAACCGCCGCAACTGCTTTTGCCCGCCTGGCTGATCCAGCCGGCTTGTCGCCAACGCGGAGGAATGCCTGCCACACCATCTTTAAGGCTATGACTAATTACCCCGGTATGGTCGCCGGACCGGGACGCTTTGATACTCGCCTAATGACAATCACACAAGGCAGAATGGTTAGTAAGGCTGGAGCAGAGGGATTCCAAGGAATTGGATTGCCCCCAGACGCCATAAGACCTGGTTCGCCAGGGCTCGGAGTGGCGATCAAGATCGCTGACGGCGATTTTAAAAATCGGGCAAGGCCGTTGGTTACAGCAGAGGTTCTAAGCTCCTTGGGAGCATTACGCGAGGATGAGGGCAAAGATCTCATTTCTATTGATGACCGAACAGTCAAGAATTGGCTCGGGCTAAAGGTAGGCGAACTGCGCCCGTGTTTCCGGCTAATAAGTGCAGACTAGGAGAGCCGAGTGGTCAAATTAGCCAGGTTACAAGAAGGCGCCCATTCATTGCTTGCCATAGATCTTAACCAGGAACAACTAGAAACCTTTGCCTGGTATCGGTCAGAACTCGAAGCCTGGAATCTCCGTTTTAATTTGACCGCAATTATCGACCCCCTTCAGATAGAAACTAAGCATTTTCTCGATTCGCTGACTTGCTTGCTTGCGGCGCCGGAGGGGCTGTCTGGCCGGATTGTAGATGTGGGCACCGGTGCAGGATTCCCTGGGCTTCCATTGAAAATTGTTTTTCCTGAAATCCGATTGACGCTGGTTGAATCATCCGAGAAGAAAGCTAATTTTTGCCGTCATGTAGTTGAAGAGCTTGGGATTAAGAGAGTTGAGATTCTTCACGCGCGGGCTGAAGATATTGGACAACAGCCAGAATTTCGCCATAAGTTTGATTATGCCCTGGCTCGGGCGGTTGCTCCTCTGCCAGTCTTAGCAGAATATTTGCTTCCATTGCTTCACATTGGTGGTCGGGCCGTTGCTCAAAAAGGCTCAAATGCACCGGCTGAGGCGCACGCTGCTGAGGAGGCCTTGCGCATTCTCGGAGGTCGAGTCGAACGTCTGATTACGATTGAGCTGCCTTACGTGGCTGAAACACGCTATCTGGTAGTCATAGACAAAGTAGCAGCAACCCCTTCGAAGTACCCCCGGCGCCCAGGCATTCCCGCCAAGAAGCCGCTAGGCTAGATCTTTATTTGCGTCTTATTCATGAATGCACTGAAAAAAGACCAAATGCGAGAAAGGTATTTTCCTACTAATGGATGCTTTTATCAGTGGACTCATTCATATAGGCCCCGAGCGATTGGGGCGCATGAATAGCCCTGCTCTAGTTACTAACCCGCTTTTTATTGGAAAAAGCCAGAATACCCCGTAGCTTACTGCAGGGATGAATGGCAAGCGAGGGTTTGGGGGCAGCAGCCCCAATATTGGCTTTTCCTTGGAAGAACCCCGCAGCAAGCCAACCATTGCCAAGGCAATTCATCCATAGAGAAACAGGAAGCTCTTCTCAAGCAACGTATGCTTCGAAACCTCCAACGCAAAGCTTCGAAATTTGGTTTGTGTTTGGTTCCTGTTTCGACATAACGCTTCGTGTTTCTTAGCAGCTGTGGGGTTCTTCACTCTCTATTACCAAAGGCAGTAATAGTCCCGGCCCGGATTTGCCAGATAGTGGCGCGTTGACGGAAACTATCATTGAACATATCCATATCAGCCGCAGTCAAGATCGTCTGATTAACAGATCCAATTCGGCGCAGCAGATCCTCACGTCTGGTGGCATCGAGTTCGGCCAGGACCTCATCCAGCAAAAGAACCGGCCATTCGCCAGCGCACTGATGGAGCCATTCCACTTCAGCAAGCATTAGCGAAAGCATAGCAGTACGATTCTGCCCTCGGGAACCGTATATGCGTAAATCCATGTCATTCATAATGAAATAAAAATCATCCCGGTGAGGACCGCTGAGCGTTATACCGCGGGCAATCTCTTCGCTTTGAGTGTTGTGAAACGTCTCTAGAATCTTGTTTTTCAACACCTGATGCGTTTGCGTCGTCCAGTCCATTTCGCCAGCGAACGGCAAATCGAACTGCTGGCCGGCTTCGGCGGCGCGATGGAAGGCGGGGACATACTTCAGGCGGAGCGTTTCCTTTCCCCGGGAAAGTTCAGAATGAATCCTATCAGCCAGCTTTTCTAATTCACTTAAACCCAGTGCTCGTGATCTGATCAGAATCGCCGCCTGTTCTGCCAGCCGTTCGTTCCAGAAGGTAAGCTGTCGTCGTTCAGCACGACGCTCTTGAAGCTGCTTCAATAATGCATTGCGCTGTGTTAGTACCTTGCCATATTCTGCCAGCGCTTCAGCATAGGCCGGATCCACCTGGGAGATGGTTTCGTTCAGGTGCCGCCTCCGCTTCCCGGGCGAACCTTCCAATATGAGCATGTCTTGGGGGAAGAATAGAATCGAATTAAAGACTCCCGTCAGGTCCCGCAACCGGCGCTTTATGCCGTTGATCAAGACCTCCTTGCGAAGGCGTTTTTCACCATTCGCCCCAATGGTCTCCAAGATTAATCTAATCTCAATCGTATGCGCCCGGTCTTTCCGGCTTATCTCGGCGACGATGCGGGCGAATGGCCTCTGCTCTTTAAGCGCCAGGAGATTAATTAAATTTCGGTCGGATGGGCTGTGCGGCGAACTACCCGCGGTCAGGAAATGTATGGCCTCCAGAAGGCTGGTCTTGCCTTGAGCATTGGCGCCCACCAGCAACGTTTGACCGGCAGGAAGATCGGTTTCAAGTCGAATAAAATTACGAAAATTAGTGAGAGATAGGTGAGTGAGAAGCATGGCTGGTTGCATTGTAGCATAGCTCGCCAAGGGGAACAGATTGAATTGCCAATCTCAAATCGCGCGTGGTTATCGCCCCGGCTTGACTGATTATAATTACCAGAGGATGTTGAAAAACATATTTACCCATATATGCTATTATTTCGGCAAGTGAAGAAGGCGCTGTCCCAAAAGGCGGGTCGGTAGAGAGCTGGCCCAATTGCACTGAGTGAATTAGTTGCGAAGTGGGGAGTTTATGCTTGATTATTACAGAATCTGGCTCATTGATGGGGATGATAATCGCGATTTTCGACTTTTCAGATAGCCCCTTCTTCTAAGGAAAAAGCCATAATGGGGGCAGTAGCTCCCAAACTCACACTTTCCACTCATCCCAACAGCAAGTTGTTGGGTTTCCTGGCTTTTTCCATGGGGCGGCAGCTCCCAAACCCGCACTTTCTACTCATCCCCACAGCAAGTTGTTGGGTTTCCTGGCTTTTTCCCATGATTCCTCTCTTTTTCAACACCCTCTACCACG
>DAOVFE010000288.1 GCA_030673085.1 Anaerolineales bacterium
AAGAGCTCTATTTGAAAGTTAAATCTTTGGAATTATGGGGACTGTAATTTTTTCAAAATCTGGATTTACTTGCGCTAAACCGCTTTTTCAAAGTTACATATGCCAAAGCTATTGCACATGAAACCAGATACCATCCTTGTATATCTAGTACCATTGCATAGAGATAGAAATCCTGAATATTAACTGCTATGCAAAGAGAGTTTTGCAGACATCGCCTTCCATAAACATACTCAGAGATGGTTATTAAAGGCAAAGGGAAACCTCGGTTTGCATGCCACGTTACTTTTTACGTTGCTTTTAATTCCGTCACCACGGTTGATGAAATCAATGTGAAAATTATCAATAGAGTGATTTTTCTATAATTGGGTCTCAAGAATGACCTAAATATATTCATGCTCGATTACTCCAATTGGAACTGTATTGGTTCATTTATTAGCCATTGCCCATCTCACATGCCCGCAACTAGATAGGGTATCAAGACATCACTCACCGCGATCACTCAACAGTGACGCTTTTCGCCAGGTTGCGCGGCTGATCGACGTCAGCTCCGCGCAGAAGAGCAGTTTGGTACGCCAGCAATTGAAGGGGAATAATCGCAGTCACCGGACTGAGCATCCAGGGTATATCCGGCACCCATAAGATCTCATCCGCGATCTCAGGTATGCGCTCATCTCCATCCGTCGCCACCGCTATAATCAGACCTCCTCTCGCTTTCACTTGCTCTACCTGCCCGATCATTTTCTCATACCACGGATCACGGGTAACTATAGCCACAACTGGCATCTCACGATCGATCAGGGCAATCGGCCCATGTTTCATCTCGCCGGCCGGATAACCTTCAGCATGGATGTAGGAAATTTCCTTAAGCTTTAGCGCGCCCTCATAGGCAGTCGGCATTTGGATTCCTCTCCCCATGAAAAGGCAATGCTCGATATCTTTTAATAAAGGGGCCACGGATTGGACGTCGGACTGGCGAGCCACGCATTCAGACACAAGATCCGGGAGTGTATACAGGTTGCGCACCAATGTCATTCTTTGCGCAGGTTCAAGGTTTCCTCGCATTTCAGCCAACAAGACAGCAAGCATATAAAGATCAACCAGCGGAGCTATATAAGCCTTAGTTGAAGCAACGCCTATTTCCGGGCCGGCCTTCATAGGTATGCATCCATCGGCCATGCGCATTGCCTGTGAACCGATGGCATTAACAATACCCCAGAGAATCGCCTTTCGTTTGCGGGCTTCAGCCATGGCTGCCAATGTATCAGCCGTCTCTCCCGATTGGCTGATGGCAATGACAGCAGTATCCTCGTCAACAATCGGTTCCCGGTAGCGAAATTCTGAGGCAATGTCAACTTCAACCGGCAAGCGTGCAATTCGTTCAATTAAAATCTTTCCAACCATACCGGCATGTGCGGCAGTGCCGCAGGCGGTGATAATAATCCGCTTTATCCGGGCAGCCTTTTCCGGCGTCAGGTTAAGTTCCGGCAAACGAATCTGCCCGGCGGTAAAATCGACCCGGCCTCCTATCGTGCTGGCGATTGTATAGGGCTGTTCATTAATCTCTTTCAACGTGTAATGGTCATAAGTGCCCTTATCTGCCGATCCCGATTCCCATTCCACCGTTTGCACTTTCACTGGAATCGATTCGCCATTTAACAAATGCACTTCGAGCTTGTCGCGCTGAATGACCGCGTATTGACCTGGCTCGAGAAAGACCATTTGCCGCGTGTGGTTAAGAATGGCAGGGATATCAGAAGCCAAGAACATTTCGCCATCTCCGATACCAATGGTCACTCCTCCCCCATAGCCTAATCGCGCCACCACCAGCCTATCAGGTTCTTTCGCCGAAATAAGCACAATAGCGTGCGCGCCCTCAAGTCGGGCTATCACACGTCGCGCCGCTTCCGAAAGCGAAAAGCCCTGAGCCAGATGTCTCTCAACTAATTGAACGATGATCTCGGTATCCGTCTCAGATTTAAATTGGACTCCTTGCTCGGCAAGCTCCTTTTGCAGTTCAAGATAGTTCTCAATAATGCCATTATGCACAACCGCAACTTCACCGGTTGAGCCAAGTTGAGGATGAGCGTTTCGAGCACAGGGTTTGCCGTGGGTTGCCCATCTGGTATGCCCCACGCCAATCGTTCCCTCGACAGGGGAAGTTTGCAAAAGCGCTCTCAAGCTCGAGATTTTCCCCGCATCTCGACGGACTTCAATCCGCCCATTGGAAATAACCGCCAACCCGGCAGAATCATAGCCCCGATATTCAAGCCGTTCTAAGCCCTCATAGATTAGAGATGCTGCGTCACGCGATCCGACGTAGCCCACAATACCACACATGGGTGCGCTCCTTTATTTAATAATATGGAAGCTAAACCACCTCCTACGGGTTTGTCAGCGCCGTTGCCAGCACGTATTGGCCGCAGGATTTAAAATGGGGAAAGGAATCGGGCGGTGGCTCGCCCGGAAGGCATCCGCTGATCATTCGATTTTCCCGGCCCGACGATTGGGAGCCGCCGGTTTATCCGGTTAGCCCTTTCTTTCGATAGGGAACCCTCAGCCTCGTCACCCCGTATTACGCGGGGCCGTGCGCTGGCCTTTCCAAAGAACTGAACGTGTTTCCCTAGCCCTCCTTTGCTATTTACCATAAAAATTATACCAGTTTAACTGCCAGACATAGTTCGTGGATATTAATATTTTTGAAAAACATCTTCACATGTGTCTACTGAAAAATGCAGCCGCCAGCAGAAAAAGGTGTATATGAATACTATCCTAAATTTTCAGCCTTTTCTCGCATTTTATTTAAGAATCGATAGCGTTAGCAACATGAAGATGAGACAGATGTAATGGTCCCCCTATGGGGGACGAACAGGGGGGATTAGATGAACGACTTGATGCCTTTGCATTTCCGTCAGCCGCTGCGCCACTCTGCCATTGCCGCATACAATTGAAAGAAGGAGATTCACTTTAACCATCACAATGAGGAATATTGCGATTAACAGACCTCCTCCGCAGCGGCCGATAAA
>DAOVFE010000198.1 GCA_030673085.1 Anaerolineales bacterium
AACAGACCTCCTCCGCAGCGGCCGATAAAACCTTCTGTCTTTCCGCTGGATCAACGGCCGCTTGCCACAGGGGGTGTGGGGGACAAGGCTTTTGTCCCCCACAGTCCCCCTATGGGGGACGAACAGGGGGGATTAAAAAGGGTAAGCCGCAAGGCGGGATTTTGGCTAATCGAATAAAGGGCTTGCGATTGCAGCAGGCAGCAGTCGATTCTGATGGCTATCTTAAGAATTGGGCTTATAGGAATCCAAATCTAGCGTAGAGAGAGGATTTCATATACTTCGATCGGACGCTCTTTCCCTTCGGCATGGACTGGGGACACAGATCGAGCCACAACTTGATTGGCCACTGCATCTATGGCTACGCGGCTGATTAATATTTGCCCTCCGGCCGCGTTTTCCTGTAATCGGCGGGCCGTATTGACACAATCGCCAATTGCAGTGTATTGCAACCGCTTTTGGGAGCCGATTAGCCCCAGCAGTGCTTCGCCTGAATGGATTCCTATGCCAAAGGAAAGCCGAAACTGCTCCGGTAATGCCCGATGTAGATGCCTGACTGCATCATGGATCGCCAAGGCAGCTTTCACCGCACGTAATGTGTGATCTGACTGTGGAATTGGCGCATTGAACCAGGCCATGACTGCATCACCCAAGAATTTATCAATCGTGCCTTCTTGAGATAGTATAGCTTCGGTAGCTTCTGCAAGGTACTTATTGAGCACGTTAACAAGAGTCTCTGGACCGGTGGCTTCGCTAAATGAAGTAAAGCCACGCAGGTCGGCAAACAGGACTGTAATTTGGGATCGACGCCCCCCAAGTTGAAGGCTATCTGGGTCAAGCTGATCAATAACCGCCGGAGAAATCATCTGGCCAAATAACCGACGTTGGGCTTCAAGACGTCGCTTTTCGGTTTGATCATCGATTACAATCGTCACACCGCGCGTCTTTTCTTCTGCAGTTTTCAGTGGTGTGATATTTATATTGAGATCCACCGGCCCCCGATGCTGCAATTCGGGATTCACTGACATGCCGATAAAACGATGGTCGAATTGCTCGGCCTCGAGCACTCTTTCCATGAGATCAGGCGATAATTTCGGGAGCAGATCGGATAATGAAGCCCCCAGAAGTACATCCATGGGCATGTCGAGGATCAATTGCGCAGCCCGGTTGCATAGTGTAATGTGGTTGGCTGTATCTGCGGTAATTACTCCACTGGCAATAGAAGCGAATACGTCTTCCATAAGATTCTTTAACTCGATCACCTCCGCTAGTGTTTGCTGAACAGATGCAAACAAGCGGGCATTCTCCAGGGCTACAGCCGCTTGGTCAGCAAATGCCGAAAGAATAGACCGTTCCCTTTCAGTAAACAGCGCTTCTCGTACCTGATTATCCGCATAAATAACCCCGGTCAATTTATCTTTTACTTTCAGCGGAACACAGAGAATCGATCGTAGATTGTAAGCAACAATGCTTTCCTGGCTTCCAAAACGTGGATCGGCCTTAGCATTGGTTGTTAAGATCGCTTCTCCATCCGTTAGAACTTGATTCACAATCGTTGTACTGATTTCATACTCATTCGCGGTCAGCGATTCGCGCTCCCAGTTTCGGGCAACGACAATATCCATATCTCCCTGATTATTGCGCTGCATCAGAAATGCCCGCTTGGCTCCGGTCAATTGAATGATAGTATCCATCACCTCATGCAATACACGTTCAAGATCAAGGGATGAATTCACAACCCGGCCAATTTCGGCCAGTGCTTGAAGGTTGCGTCGTTCGTGTTCATCCTCTTCAATCTTCTTGTCCAGAGAGGATAACGCGCCATCTATCCTGAGCAGCCCTTCCCATATCTCACCCGGCACAGGAAGTCCCGCCCGTGCCATGATAACGCGCCGCGATACTAGCTGCCTTCGCAGTTGGATAGTGATCTGATGTAATGTGGCTAGATAATCTTCAGTTGAAGAACCATCATCTGATTGATTCAACATATATTGCCCCAAGATTATCCTTCCCGGTAGTGAATGAATTTGCCCATAGCATCGCCGCCTATGCCATTGTCGCTTACAGTTTAGAAAATCCAACCATATTTGATGACTATAGAGGTAATAGGATTAAATCTTGACCATTCTGGCTGTCGCCGATTTCGGAATCGCCATGACATCAGTATAACCCTTACATAGTCAACTCAAGGCAAGCATCACTAACTTCTCTGTTTACCCGAGTATACTAAAGTAAATTACAAAACCCTCAAAATTCCTTTAGGGATGTCCTTTAGGGACAGCCCCCTTTATAGAATTTTGCCCCTTCTCGGGTGCAGGTTTTGTCATTCACTATTAGCTGCCGTTTATAGAACGTGAACTGCGATTAATGATTTTGGCGATTATATTGTGTATCCATGCCTGCAACAAGGATCGCCGGAGATTTTTCCAAGTCTGGCGTACCGTAATCCTATCGGCTTGGATGTTTCCATATCTTTCACCAGTATAAGCCTTAACGATTGCCCATCCTGCCTGGCTGCTATCAGGCATCACTTCAGCAAAGGCAGCCGCCCGTTCATAAGGCGTCTGCCAAGGCGCCCAAGGAATTCCAAGTCTCATTAGCCAATGATTCCAACGAACATAGATTTCCTCAGCAGGAGTAAATTGCCCGCTCTTAATCCGCTGAAGGCTTGGGGGAGGCTTGATGCCAACCTTATGAAAACCAGTGAGAATGGCTCCGGCGGCAGTCATACGCGCGAATGGATCGATACGCATCCACAGAAACGCCGCCGCGAATAAAGCCGCAATTACGCCAAGCGCGATCAAGAGAATCGATTGCACCCCGATCTGCTTACTGGCCATATTGCCAGCATTTCCGGTGATTTCATCAAAGATGAATACCTCTTCTATTCTGCTGTCATAGAGACCGGCATTTTCATCAAGTCTCGCCCAAGGATTCCTGCTACGCCCTATACTTCCAGAAAAACGCTGCGGCTCAGGGCGTATCAATATTGCCTGGTTGGCGGTTGGCTCAAATTCGACCCATCCATATTCAGGAAAAAATACCTCAGGCCAGGCATGTGCATCCTTAGCATGTACCGCATACGATTCTTCCTTAATATCGTAAGTGCCTCTGGCATAACCTACGGCTATACGCGCCGGAATACCAAGCGAGCGCAGCATTATAACCTCGGCGCTGGCATACCAGGTACAAAAACCTGCCTTGTAGTCAAATAAAAACCAGTCTAATGACTCTACACCTTCAGGTGGTAGATCGATAACCCGACTATAATCTATGTTGTCGCGCAGCCATTGTGTAATCTCTTTCGCCTGCTCGTACGGATTATCAATTCCATTCACAATTGTCTTCGCCAGCTCGATCGTTCGCGGCGTGATAGTATCGGGAAGTTGAAGATAGTTTGCAGCAACCCATTCGGGGTATTCCTGCCCAGATGTCCGCAATTCATCAGCAGTAGGCACAGCCAAAACTGCTCTTGCATGAATCTGTTCTCCTTCATAGAAAGTCCCCTTTGCGGTTACCATGGCCACATCCACAATACCATTTTCATCTCGGGTTAGAGTAACCTTGGATCTATAGTTTACCCACAGAGGTTGAGTTGGCAGATTGAATGTACGCATCGCGTGTTTTTTTGGCTCGATATATACTTCGATGACTTTACGAGCAGCGTAATTTTTTAAAGGAAGGTTGCCCTCCTCTGGACGAAATTCAACTCTTTCACCAATCGTTTCCGACCAACTTCCATCCTGAAAGATCGCATAAGTACGTGCACGCCAGTAGAAGCGCGCTCCACTGATGGGCTCACGCTTAGTTTTTACGCTCATTATGAGGCCATCAACCGGTTCAAATCCTACATCCAGCATCAGGCGGTCGCCATATACATCATAGATTGCTTGTTCAGGACTTCGAATGTTGCCAAAGATGTCTCCAACCCGATCGTTTATACGACGGAAGGGATCAGAAATCGAGTCCCAAAGCCTTAAGGCCTGGTCCGACTGAGCAAAAGCGGGCGCCCCCCAAGAAAATCCTACTAGAACTAGTGCGACAAGAAATCCAGCACGGCTGAACTGGAAGCTCATACTGGGAGACACTTGCACTCGCTCCCTATGCCACAAATCCAAATGCTTAATTAAATTGGATCGCATTACAAGGATTAAGACAAGGAGCACGTAAACAGCCATGTATATGTTTATGTGATCTTTGCCTGAATAAAGATAGATATTTATCAACATCACTAAACCAGGGGGAAGCACTGCCCGCCAGAATTTGCCTCGACGGAAGAAGATCCAAGCTCCATAACATCCAAGAATCCAAAATAGAATTGCCATTGCCAAAACGAACATCATCGGATCCTGGCTCGTTTCGCCATTCAATATAACCGAAAAGAATACGCTAGTCCGGCCAACTAGTCCCTGCATCTTCTCATGCGTACTTATAACTCCCTCAAGTGTATTTCCAATCTGCCAGTAAACTATGTAAATCCCACATAAAACGCCTAATAGAAATG
>DAOVFE010000270.1 GCA_030673085.1 Anaerolineales bacterium
GCCATTCAGGCCGAAGTTGGGGTATATCCAAGAGAGCGTAATAAAGATTAGTTCCGAGGAAAGCAAAGCTGAAAGTGCCATGCTCTTCGATGGTTTGCGCCAGCCATGCCAGGACAAAGAGCGATTGATGCAGCATCTCAAAAAGCGCGAGCGTGCGGAATCCGAGGAAAGGAACCGCTGACGGAAAACTTCAGGCCTGCCAATCTGGGGTCTGTAGTGAGCCATGCTGCCATGAGCCCGCCGGCTAGAATTAGCATGACAATCAGAAGAATCCAGCACCGGAAGCCTGATTCTCTGACAGAATCATGCATGCATGAAATCCGGCAGGTATTCCTTCTCGGCTGCTGCCATTTCATCGAACATCTGGCGGATCTCCGCCAGTGAGCAAACCGCCGCCGTGAGCGGGTCGAGTACTAAAGCATAATAAGCCGCCTCCCGGTCCTTCTCAAGAACTGCGGTAGCGACTAGATCGTGTACGGCCATATGCTGCTGACAGAGAGCGGCGAGCTGGGCCGGCAGTGATCCGAAATGGGTAGGCTGCACCCCAAGCCGGTCTACCAGACAGGCAACCTCAACTACACCATTCTGTGGCAGATTGTCGACCAAGCCGGTATTAAGCACGTTTCCATAGATCACCGCCGGCTGGTTAGTCTCTATCGCTTCGATAATGTAGGAGGCAAACTCTGGCCCGCGTGTCAATTCGGATTCTTGCTCGCCGTTCAGGATGCGTCGAATCTCCTCATCGCTCTCCTTTCGCCAGCGTGGCCAGTTGTTGGCATAAAAACCAGTTTCACCCAGATAACCATCCCGGCAATAACACTCGATCAGGTCCTTGCGCTTACGGAAGAAGGGCACATATTCCGAGCTATGCCCACTCGATTCGGATACAAAAGCCCCCAAATCGAACATCATCTCGAAGCGGACCGGATCCTTTTCGTAGATTTCTGGATTGCGAGCTCGTTCGCGCAGCAAAGGATAAAGATCTTTTCCTTTTTGAGTAAGTTCAGTAATCCAGGCTAGATGGTTTACGCCGGCGGCACGATAATCAATTTCATCATAGGGGATATCAAGATATCCGGCCAGCTGCTGGGTCGTATGCTGAATCGAGTGGCAAAGGCCGACAACCGGAAGACTAGAGCCGCGTAAGCCGGTGAGAATTGTAATCGACATGGGATTGGTGTAATTCATCACCAGCGCGTTAGGCGCCATCCGTTCCGCGTCGGCCAGAATATCCAGCCAAGCCGGCAGAGTGCGCAGCGCCTTGAAGATGCCGCCCGGCCCGATAGTATCGCCAATGCATTGATCGACGCCATATTTATACGGAATATCGAAATCGTGGCGTACATTGGCCAGGCCGGCGACTTCAATTGTGTTGATAATATAATCACACCCCCCCAGAACATTTACTCGATCGGTAGATGCCTGGACCTGCCAATTAGTTCCTGCAAGTTCGATCAGATGCTGCACTATATGATGGGCAAGATCAAGACGTTCAGAGTCGATATCGACCAGCGCGAACGTTCCGGCCGGGATGCCAGGTGAAAGGAGGATGTCAGTAACTAGCTCAGTGGTAAAAACAGCACTTCCCGCTCCGATGATTGCAATCCTGGTCATATTAATACCTCCACTAATCCGGCTCAAAGCCGGGGTTGATTCGCGGCCGGCCGAGTGAGCGGTCGGCGACATAGGGCACATACCCATGCTCCCTTGAACGACAGTAGGCATCTTCAATCTGATCTGGACGGCTGGTATAGTCCGTGGTCAGCACCAACTTGCCGGCCGCCAGCCATTGATCGAGGATTTCCTCGCGTTCCACCGTCTAAGTGGCTGGACTGGGCTCGTGATCCCGAGGGTAACCATAGTAGAGATCTTCTATACCGATTCCGGTAGCCGCCTTCATATAATCAGGGAATTGGATTCCTAATTCCTCAGCATTTTGAGGAAAGACGCCGAAACCCGGCTTTCGCTCACGCGCATACTCGGCCAGCCTAATTACAAAATCCGCCATTTCCTGCGCTGCTTGCTCCCGACCCTGTTCTTCATAACGCCAGTAGGCATCCACCCGGTCTAAATAGATCCCATCAAAGCCCAGGTCCATGATCTTATCGAGGTAGCTGTCAGGAGATCCGTAGATGATTGACTGCCAATCGGCATCCCAATAGCGCACCCAATAGTCGCCACTCCAATCCGGATCGGGGTCGTCCAGCCAAGCGGGAGGATTCTTCTTCCACTCCGATTTCCAATAATAGCGATATTCTTCTGCCCGGCCAATTATTTAGCAGGGCGAGAGTCCTTCCAAGACCTCGCCCTGCCTTTTAGCATTTACTGAAATGACTCGTTCACCTCACGGTTAATATTCTCCAAAGTATCATCGATGGTTGCATTCCCTTGCAGAGCGTTCAAGACGCGGGGGTAGGTGATTTCGTAATAAACAAGATCCCGATCGCGGAAGTGACCCTCAAAGCAGCCATATTCAAGGATGTTTAGAAATGGCTCAAAGTATGGGAACTCATCCTCCAGCCGGACGGCGGCATCTCCGGTGGTATTGGTAATCAATGCCGGGAGCGTTCCCGATGCGATATTCCACTTGATTGCACTCTCATCGTTTAACGCCACATAGGATACGAAGTCCCAGGCCGCATCTTGAACCTTGCTATTGGCAGAGACGGTAAGACCCCAGCCGGAAGAGGCCACAAATGCCGGCTCATCACCGAAGTATGGCAAGGGCACGTACTTTGTAACTTCGATTACCTCGGGGAAGTCCTCCCGGTAGTCGGGTATCACCCAAGGTCCCACCAGGCCGATAGCGGTGGTTTCCTCAAAGTACGAATCGCCGACCCAATTTTCCTCATCATTGAACAGGAAAGGGTCTACCAGACCTGCATCCACCAGCGATATCATGAACTCCAATGCCTGCTTGCCTTCCAGAGTGTTGACATTGAAACTATCGTCCGTCAGGTATTGACCACCGAATTGAAGAATCAGGGAGTAGAATGTGACCGGGATCGCATCAGAAGCGGTAAAGTTATACCCGGCTCGGGTCATCGCTTCGTCTTGTACTACGGCTAGCTGTTTGGCATCGGCGATGAAATCATTCCAATTCGCCCAGCCATCGACAATATCTTCAATTCCCGCCTCGGCTGCTATATTGGTGTTGACCAATACAGCCCCATATTCAATGTTGTATTCCTGAGGCAAACCGTACAATTTATCATTGCAGATATAGCCCTCGATTTGGGGCTGGAAGAATGTGTCATAAACCTCATCTAGACCGATGATGTCTTCCGGAACCTCAGCCAGGTTT
>DAOVFE010000434.1 GCA_030673085.1 Anaerolineales bacterium
GCAATGGGGGATGTCCTAAAAGGACATCCCTAAAGGAATTTTGAGGGTTTTGTCATTTACTAGTCGGGACATAATAGTCGCGGATTGAGAAAGCCAACTCAACCTCATCTATATAGCGCTCTTCCTATAAAAAGCTCAATACAGTAAGTACTGGAGTAAGCGGATTGGAGCCCAGTAGACGGAAGCGCCCCTGGCATGCCAAACGTATTTCGGGATCTATACATTGTGTATAAAAAAGCCGGAACAAAAGTCGAGGGGATACGGATCATAGAACAATGCCCATCATGGCTGACGTTGCTCATAATCCTTGCCGGCACTATTGCACTGTTCATATGCTCTTGGAAAATAAACTGCATTGCCACACTTAATCCTATTATCGACATATTAGGATATTCGCCCAAATGGGCGGTGTTTGGCATGGTTGTGACGCACGCATTTCTTGCAGTTGCCCTTAAGTTCGGCCTTGAACGTTTACCGCATCCGCCAAGCCAGCCCTGGATTTATCGACTGGCTTTATATATAAGCTTCAGCGCAGCGGCAGCGATGTGGATAGTATTATGGATCTCGGGCGCCCGTCCTAGCCCTACAGTTCTTCTCGCAGCGGCTTGCGGCGCCATAGCGGGAGCGATGCTGCTTTCATTCCTTAAACAGGGCCTTTGGGAGAATAATTATCCACCTCCTGATGACATCACAGAAAAGGTTTATCAGATTCACTTGAATATCGTTGGGAATCCATCATCTCCAACATGGGATAAGCGGCTTTTTGATATCTTCCTCGCTCTAATTGGGCTTGTGATTACGATTCCATTGTGGATGCTCTTCTCGTTTCTCATTTGGCTGGAAGACCCAGGGCCGATCTTCTTTGTCAAAAATTCTGTGGGCAGGGGCGGTAAGAACTTCCATCAATTCAAGTTCCGCACCATGGTCCGTGATGCAGAAAATTCCACCGGACCGATCATGGCTGACCAAGAAGACGAGCGAGTACTTTCGTTTGGTCAGTTCCTTCGGCGTACAGCCTTGGATGAACTGCCGCAGCTGATCAATGTTTTAATTGGAGAGATGAGCTTTGTTGGCCCACGTCCACAACGAACGGTGCTGGTGTTCAGATATCTACAAATAATGCCAGAGTATACAGAACGTCATCGAGTTGCTCCTGGCCTGGCCGGTCTGGCTCAAGTCGCCGGCGATTATTATCTAACCCCCAGGCAAAAGCTGAGATATGATCGTATTTATATTCATCATGCCAGCCTGGCATTCGACATCAGACTTATAGTGTTGGCTTTTATGATTGTTTTTTGGTTTCGATGGAGGCCGAGCTGGAACGGGCGCCTGCCCAGGAAATGGCTACGTATAAGATAATTGTCGTGTCATGTACAAAGATAAAATCCGAATTATTAAAGCTTTTTACAATCAACTTCGGTCATGATTACGCTGAAAAAAGCCCAAATGCGAGAAAGGCATTTTCCCACTGATGGACCCTTTTTTAAGTGGACTCATATCATGTTTCCCTGCAAGTGGCCGGTATTGAGACGATCGCACTTCATGCCAGGCTTACCTTGCGTTTTAATCCTTTGCCCCATTTAAGTATCATATTCGATACGCCAAAATCCCGCCTTGTGGCTTAGCCATTTTAATCCCCCCTGTTCGTCCCCCATGGGGGGACTGGGGGGGGCAAGGGCCCATGACCCCCCACCCCCCGGGGCCCGCCGCCCGGGGTCCCGAAGGGAAGAGCGGGGG
>DAOVFE010000105.1 GCA_030673085.1 Anaerolineales bacterium
TAGGAAAATGCCTTTCTTGCATTTGGGCTATTTTCAGTGCAGTCATTAATAGTTCTGATAGATTTTGATAGCGGCTGGATGTCATTTGATAGTCTATAATGAGCTATTGTCATTGGATAAGCATGCGCTATGCCCGTATCATTGGGGATATCCCCAACTTTTATAGCTTAGCTCATAAAATGCTTTTCGATGGAGGTATCGATGCCACAGGTCTCTGAGAACTCCCACCTTGAAGCTCAAGAAGTCAAAAAGCGAGATTTTCACCCCCGCTCTCCGCTTTTCCTGACACTGATCGCCCTGGCGCTCGGAATAAGTGTCGAGGTGCTCTTCAATGGACACCCATTAGGGATCTCCTTTCCTATATGGGCTGCATTGTGTGTGGCAGCCATATTCGGCATGACGGCACTAGAACGAGCGCGTCCTGCCCGGCAAATAATGGTTCTAGCTGTCCCGATTTTAGTCTTTGCATTCCTGGTCTTCCTTCGTCTTGAACCCATGACCGTCTTTCTGAATGTGGTCCTTACGCTGACGCTTTTTACATTATGGGTGCACGCCTTTGCCAACGAACGCTTGCTCGATTATGGCTGGCTGGATTTTCTGGCTGCGCTGACCCTAGTTCCGCTTGAATCTTGGATACGCCCCTGGAGCGTCATCAGAGATGCCAAACAGCAAGTCCTGGGAGAAGAGAGAAACCGCAGCCAGCTTACATCTATTTTATGGGGACTGCTGATGGCCCTGCCAATCTTGGTGATCTTTACTGCGCTTTTAAGCGCTGCGGACCTGGTCTTCGCCGATTATGTTAACACAGCCTTGCACTGGCTAAATTTCGATCGAATAAGAGAATGGATCGGCCGAGGACTAATCATCTTAATCAGCGCCATATTTTTCCTGGGGGCACTGGCCTTGGCCCTGCTTAATTCTGGCAAACGTGACTTAGCCAAGAAAGAAAAGCCGCCCTTTAAACCCTTTCTAGGAGTAACCGAAGCATGGGTGGTTCTCGGCTCGGTAGATCTGCTCTTCGTCAGCTTTGTTGCGATTCAATTTGCCTACCTCTTCGGAGGCCAAGCCAATATCACCGCTATGGGCTATACCTACTCCGAATATGCCCGCCGGGGCTTCGGCGAGCTGGTGGCTGTAGCTTTCCTCACTTTGGGCTTGATTCTGACCTTTAGTATCTGGACCAGCAGGGAGAACCGGCATCAGAGGACATGGTTCAACGTCCTAAGCACTATCCTGGTAGCACTGATCGTCGTCATCCTATCATCAGCCCTGATGCGCTTGATGCTATATGAAAGGGCTTATGGCTTTACCCGTTTACGGACTTATACCCACATGGCAATTCTATGGATGGCAATCCTCTTCGCGGCCTTCTTGGTTTTGCTGCTGACGCAGCAGCTGCGCCGATTCCCCATCGCGCTGGTGATCGTTGCCATGGGCTTCACATTGACGCTGAATATCCTCAACGTCGATGCCTTTATCGTACGCCAAAACGCCAAAACGCTGACCAGCCATTATGACATAAACGAGCTAGATGCCTACTATCTGTCGACGCTATCCGACGATGCAGTGCCTGAGCTAGTCCGCCTGGCAGAAATTGCGCCGGAAGATGAGCGCAGCGAACTGTTGTCGCAGCTAGCTTGTAGGCGCTCATTGTTAACAGCCCGCAGTCTTCAGGTAGGCTGGCAATCTTTTCACTTGTCCCACACAAAAGCCCAACATCTGCTCGATGGTATGCAAGATCAATTAGCGAAATATCGAGTAAGACAAGAGCGTATATTCTTCGAGGGTCATGGGTACTTGCCAGGAGACTGGATGGTTAGTGGACCTGAGGGGGAGGTTTATTGCTTGCAGCAACGGTGAGGGAGCAGCTATCGTCATTAAGTTGCTGGGGCGCCGACATCATTAAACCTGGCCGGGCCATCCTGGCCAGGCATTCGCCTTATTCGAACTCGCTTTCCAGCTTCGTTAAATATCCTTGGGCGGTGGAACCGGCAGGTCTTCCTCAGTAATATCCTTATACTTTTCACCCACCTCAACCAGCATCACCGGGATATCATCAATGATCGGATACTTATAATTCGAATCATCACAGACCAGCCAGCATCCATTAACCAGCCGTAGTTGCCCTGGGTCATCGCCTTTATCGGTATAGTGAACCGCAACCGGACAGCGCAGGATTTCAAGCAATTCTTTACTAATCATTCGTTTCTCCTCAAGATCGATTCTATCATATGCCTATTGAGGGTCCCCTCCAATATAAGTGCTTGCATGTGTCTGACACAATAATCTTCCCTTATTCCTCTATTAGGGCGTCCTCTGGCAATTCTGTTCCCGGGCCATATTCGTATACAGCTTGCCAGGGCAAATAATGCGTCTCAACCGAATCTTCAAAAAACACCTCACCATTGCGAGTAACGGTGCGATAGACAATAACGTCCATTCCTTCGGCTTCCCAATCCACCTGTTTGATCTCTCCTTTTGGAAGATCTGGGTTCTCCTTATAAAGCGGCTTTTTGGGTTCAACCTTATTTGAAATCTCCGGTTTACTGATTTCCACTACCCGGCCATCCGAGGTTGAATAAAACTTCCATACGAGTTGCGTCCCATAGATGTAGGTTTCCATCAACAGCCAAGAAGGGGTATCGTTTATGAACTTTAAATCAACCATTGGCACAAATACGGCGGCATCCAACCCGGGTCCAGGGGAATTTGGGCCCTGTTGGTAATAGCTTACCAGATAAGCATGTTGATGCCGCTCGACAATGGGATAGCCGCCGTAAAACGCGGTTCGAAAGAGGGTTGTGCTCACCTGGCAAACGCCGCCGCCGACGCCTTTAATCGTATGACCGCCATAAATAATCAATCCTTCAGCATATCCGTTGTCCAGGGTGATATCACCCAAAACTTCGGCCATGGACAAAGTTTCGCCCGGAGGGATCAACAAACCATGGAAAACCGCGCTGGCGGTAGTGATGTTATGTACTCGGGCGCTGCCCGATCCGTTAAAATATGTTGAAGCTATACTGACCAGCTCGGTTATTCCAAGGTCGGCGGCGGCAACATCATCACCGACCTCGGGCAAGGTGGCGTCAAAGACCAGAGCAGTCTCATGCGCGCCATCTTCAAAACTTTGATTAATGGCTTCAATTGTGCCGGCAATGTCAAGATTACGTCCAATAATCGCCGGTTCTAATAGATCAAGCTCTCGCGTGTCATCGTTGAAAATATAACGACCATTTTCCGGCCGACAATCCAGGTCTGGCGCGATCTCTTCTAGCGCGTCGGTAATTAAATCTTGGTCAATAGAAATCTGGTAACGAGCGCCATCAGAACTATCGATTATATCGAAACGAAGCATCAGAGCCAATTCGTCCGTCTCAAGAATCAGCGGTTCACCATCCTCAACGCTCAAGATAAACGGTTGACTCAATATTTCGCGTGCCAGTTTGGCTTGCTCAGAGGCATCCATTACTTTGGGGGGCGTCTCCCGGATAACTAATGAAATCTTGGCATCCTGAAGGGCGGCAACGGGAACGTTGAGTGCTTCAAGGACGGCGGGAATATCCACCCGACGGCCGATCCTTCCCGGAACCGTCACAACATCGACGCCTTCCACACTCAAGCTGGCCTCTTGGACCGTCTGATCGATTTGAGCAGCCAAACCTCGGAGATAGACATCCGCGACTCGCTGATCGAAAATCACTCGCGGCGCAATATTCTTGGCGTTGAACCACGCATCAAATTGATCCTTGATCGCCTTTAGCGGATTACCTTGGCGTCCGACCGCCATCGCTTCGTGAGCCATGGTCGGTGCGTCAATGACCACGCCCAATTGCTCAGGCCTTGCATTCCATAACCGATCGCCGTCGCTAAGGATAATTTGCCCATTATTCGGATATGTCAATACCCCGCCGAGTGCAACTTCAATCTCCGGCTTGGTCATCCCTTCCAAATTGATCCCGGCGGCATCGACACCGGGAAAAGCGCTCCCGGCAAAGAAAATCCGAATCATAATAATGAACAGTGCCGTGCATACAAGAAGCACAGCAACCGCGGATGCCAGCGCTATCAGGATACGCTGAATAATGGCAATAAAGCTGGCGTTTTCTCTAGGGGAGGTGTTGGTCTTAAACATGATTCAACTATTTAGAATTGGACGGAGATTATGACGTCCCAGAAATTGTAATCCGTCCCATTTCATAGTGAAGAACGCCACAGCAAGCGATAGCCTTCAGCGCACGTTGTATAGCGCTTCTTGCTTCGCGGGCTTCGTCCGATACGGCTGCAAGTTTGCTTTATCGAAGGTTTCTTAATCATATGGCAATTCCAAAAAGTGTTTTTTTAACCCTTATCAACTGTTGAGTCTACTGAAAAAAAGCATCCACTAGTAGGGAAATGCCTTTCTCGCACTTGGGCTTATCTCATTGCATTCAGCTGAAATATAAAGAGAGTGTTGAAAAAGAGAGGAATCATGTGAAAAAGCCAGGAAACCCAACAACTTGCTGTTGGGATGAGTAGAAAGTGCGGGTTTGGGAGCTACCGCCCCCATTATGGCTTTTTCCTTAGAAGAAGGGGCTGTCTGAAAAGTCGAAAATCGCGATTATCATCCCCATCAATGAGCCAGATTCTGTAATAATCAAGCATAAACTCCCCACTTCGCTACTAATTTACTCAGTGCAATTGGGCCAGCTCTCTACCGACCCGCCTTTTGGGATAGCCCCTTCTTCACTTGCCGAAATAATAGCATATGTGGGGTGGAAGCGGAGCTTCCATCCCATATATGCCACACTCATATATGGGCAAATATGTTTTTCAACATTCTCATATTAAATCGCTTCATGGACGCAGTCTAACATCTACTCCAGCGTAGTGTACCATTCCGGGGATACCTTCGCTCCGTTCGTAAATAATAATGCGCCCATACTGCGCCGCTTCGACGTGGTAGGGAAGATCAATATCGAATGTGCCGAGCTGCCCGACCGCCGGCGCATCAAGCCATACTTCACCCGAGCCGACAGTATCGCCTTTCCTATCAAGAACCTCAACCATAAGCGGCTGATCCGATTCAGTCCATCCGGCCCCATCGATATGCGCCACACCACCCTCCATAATAGCGTCTGGCCGGGGACTGAAAATGGCCAGTCTTTCCGCATTGTCTAGCGCAACATGAACCAACGGGGTTCCAACCGACAACAGCGTTAGATTAACCGATGCCATGTGAATTAGCTGTCCATCCCGCGGGCTGTGAATACGAACTTCCAGCCGACCGGCTTCAGACATTAGTGGGATTTGGAATGAAATATGCCATGAATAAGGACCGGCAGTGCCGGGATTAGCCATTATGTAGGCGTAGGTCTTAGCGATTAGCCGGCCATCCTCACCGATCAACCGCAACTCGGCTCGCTCCTTCCAGCTTGGCCCGCTACGGCCGATCACCTTGAATGGACTGGTGACGAATGAACCTGGTCCGGGCTGAAAGATGGCAACTTTTTCAGCTGGAAGTGCCTTATCAAGCTTAATCGGCGTGCTGGTAGGCGGCGCGGGTATTGCTTCCAACACAATGGCCGGCGTTGTTCTGGTGCGCGGAGCCGGCGTAGGAGAAAGTGTCGGCAATACGGTTGGAATCGCCGTCGGGAGGGAAGGCGCTGCCCGCGGCGAACTTGTCGGTATTGCCATGGGCGGCGTCGATGGTCTAACCAGCGAGCACGCGGTTATATTGGCGCCAATCATAATCAGTAAAAGGATACGACGGATCACAATTCTTTCTCTGAAAACGCCGGCATCACATCCTTGGCAAATCGAGCCATGGCTGTTTCTCGCTCGACCTGCGTTCGAGCCGGGAATGTGAGTACGGCATAGTCCAAACCCTCTTCTTGATACGCCTTCAGCGTGTCGATAGCTTGACTCGGCGATCCCTTAATCTGAGCAGAAGGATCACTTCCATCAAAAGAAAGGCGGATGCGGGCTCTGATCGGGATCCGCCGGCGTGGAGTAGAGGTCGGCTGATCGGCCATTAATTCCCTGAATCGAGCAGCTTTACGGCGGAAATCCTCTAATCCTAGACTGCTGGGGTGCCAGGCGTCACCCAGACGAATAGCTCTCCGCATGGCGGCTTCTGAGTTGCCGCCGATCCAGATTGGTGGTCCTCCGGGTTGGGTGGGAGATGGAGCGAAGACAGCGTGAGTGAAATGGTAGAATTCACCCTCAAAACAAACTTCACTGCTCGCATCCGCCTGCCATAACCTCCGCACAACTCGAATCCCCTCATCTAGACGCTTTCCGCGGTTGTTAAAGCTCTGACCAAGGTTGGCATACTCACCCCTCGACCAGCCCGCACCTGCACAGAGGATTGCCCTGCCGCCCGAGAGTGTATCCAGAGCCGCGATCTGCTTTGCCACGATAACTGGGTTGCGCTGCGGAAGAACCAGACTCGATACACCCAGGCGCAGATGGGTTGT
>DAOVFE010000104.1 GCA_030673085.1 Anaerolineales bacterium
AGTATGCCCGGAGAAGACGGATAGAATGACCATTATGAGTCAGATCAATTTTTATCATCTTTGTAGAACTCCCGCTAATACGATTCGCCGATTGCACCACAAATATCAATTCATACTGGTCAAAAACAGGTTTTTTGATAGAGGCCGAGAAGGCGCTGAAAGACAAGCGAATCTCGGCCATATTATTTAAATAGAAGGCAAATCTGCAGGATGCTCACATCAGGTAATTATGGTTGATGGCAAGAGGACTTGAATAAAATTTAGTAGCGGATCCTCGAAGGAGACGCAATCTGATATTCAGAGCAGCTAGGCTCAATAAAAGTCGATCTCAAGGAGTTGTTTCATGAATAACGCAAAGGCCTGGCAAGAGATCTCTCAGGGCCTGGTTGAGGTAGCCATGGGGCGGAAGCCGGCAGATATCGTAATCGCCAGCGGCCGGTGGATCTGCGTTCAATCGGGCGAAATTATCGACGGCACGGATATAGCCATTAGAGGAGATCGAATCGCTTATGTGGGCTCGAATGCCAGCCATACGATAGGCGAAAAAACCACCGTCATCCAGGCTGAAGGCCGGTATCTGATACCCGGCTTGTTGGATGGCCACATGCATGTCGAGTCCGGCATGCTGACAGTAACTGAATTTGTGCGCGCGGTTCTTCCGCATGGAACTACAGGCATGTTTATTGATCCGCATGAGATAGCAAATGTATTCGGGCTTAAAGGCGTGCGGATGATGGTGGATGAAGCGGCAATTCAGCCAATTCATATCTGGGTGCAGATGCCATCTTGTGTACCTTCGGCGCCTGGGCTTGAGACATCGGGAGCTGAGCTTGGTCCTCAAGATATAGCCGAGGCGATGCGCTGGCCCGGGATTATTGGCCTGGGCGAAGTGATGAACTTTCCCGGTGTATTCTCGGGTGATACAAAGATGCATGCTGAAATGGCGGAAACCCGAGCTGCCGGAAAAGTAATTGGCGGACACTATGCGTCGCCGGATCTTGGCCTTCCATTCCATGGATACGTTGCTGGGGGGCCAGATGACGATCACGAAGGAACTCGCCTGGAGGATGCTATTGCGCGGGTACGCCAAGGCATGAAACCGATGCTGCGGTTTGGCTCGGCATGGCATGATGTTGCAACTCAGATTAAGGCTATAACCGAGCTGGGCATGGATCCGCGCCGCTTTATTCTTGTCACCGATGACAGCCATTCACATACGCTGGTCCATGATGGTCATATGGATCGTGTGTTGCGGCATGCCATCCGGCAGGGTTTGCCGCCAATGCGTGCAATTCAAATGGCCACACTCAATACCGCCGAGCATTTCGGTGTTACGCGGGATTTAGGGATGATCGCTCCAGGGCGCTACGCCGATATTCTTTTAGCCAGTAATTTGCCTGAGATGGCGATTGATATGGTGATCGCCCGTGGCCGCGTGGCTGCCGAAAAAGGCAAGCTGCTTATTGATCTGCCAGAATTCGAGTATCCATCGGAGGTTTTAGGTTCTGTGCACCTTGGTCATAAAGTGGAAGTGGAAGATTTTGTGATTCACTCTCCGGATGGAGAGACTGTTGAGGCGCATGTAATTGGCGTGATTGAGAATCAGGCGCCGACACGACATTTAAAATTCTTGGTAAAGCCGGAAAAAGGCAAAATTCTGGTGGATATAGCGCGTGACCTGGTGAAGGTAGCGCTAGTAGAGCGGCATCGCGCCACGGGAGAAGTAAAGGTTGGCCTGGTTCATGGATTTGGCTTGAAAGCTCCTTGCGCATTTGCCACAACTGTAGCGCACGACGCCCATCAGATGATTGTTGTCGGTACGGATGAGGCCAGCATGGCGATTGCCGCTAATGAGCTGGCGAGGGTCGGCGGCGGCCAGGTTGTCGTCAGAGAAAGCAAGGTGATGGCTATTGTCGAGCTGCCGATTGGCGGCTTGATGTCGAATGAGCGAGCTCCAATTGTGGCTCAAAAGGCCCAGCAGGTTCTGGAAGCGCTGCGCGTTTGTGGCTGTGCGCTGAACAATGCCAACATGCAGCTAAGCCTTTTGGCGCTGGTTGTTATCCCGGAGTTGCGGATATCGGATAAGGGGCTAGTCGATGTCAACCAGCTTAAGGTGATCCCACTGGCCGAATAAGAAACTTTCTGGCCGGGATCATTGCATGCGAAATGAACGCCGAGGAGATCAGGCAAGATTATGGTTAAGGATAATAAACGCCGGTCAAGCCATCGCAAACCACTTTACCGACAAACAGAGGATGCTTTAGCAAAGATACTGACGGATATGACTCCTGGCGAATTTTTACCTTCGGAGCCAGCGCTGGCTAAAAAGCTAGGGGTATCGCGGGCGACTTTGCGAGAGGCCATGCGTTCATTTGAAGAGCGGGGTTTGATCATCCGCCGGCAAGGGGTGGGCACGTACGTTACATCACCACCGCAAGTAATCGATGCCGGATTAGAAGTCTTGGAGAGCATCGAGACGATGGCTGAGCGTATAGGGCTTAAAGTGGACATGGGCGCATTAGTAATTAATGAGCGGGAGCCCTATATTGATGAATCTACACTTTTAGAGATATCTACTCAAAAACCGGTGCTTGAGATATCGCGGGTGATCAATGCTGATAAGCGTCCGGTTGCTTTTCTGATCGATGTTGTTCCCAAGGATATATTTCCCGAGGAGGCTCTGAAGAATGGATTTCGAGGTTCTGTACTCGATTTACTGCTTCAACGGGGTGTAGTTGATCTTGATCTTTCACGAACGGAGATTACCGCGGTTTCAGTGCAACCGGATGTTGCTCGTCATATGAAGATCCAGCGTGGTGATGTGTTGCTGCATTTTGAGGCATACCTATATACTCGAGATGGACGAGCAATAGATCATTCACAAAGCTACTTCCTGCCGGGCACATTTCGTTTCCATGTAATGCGCCGTGTAGGTGGCTGTAGTTGAATATTGGGAGGTGTATGAAAGCGAGAATTGCGAACTAGATAAGGGCAATATATTATGATGAATTTATAAAGGAGATACTTCAATGCGCAGTTTTGCAGGACGAGACATTCTCTCGCTAAAAGGGTTCGAACGAAACGAATATTTCCGCCTTTTTGAGATTTGCGATCTGCTGGCGCCAATTGCCCGCAATCGAAAGAACACCGATCTTCTTAAAGATAAGACCCTGGTAACGGCTTTCTACCAGCCAAGCACTCGCACTCGCCTGGCGACGGAAGCTGCTATGCACAGGTTGGGTGGGCAGGTAAATGGCTTTGCCGATGCGAAGATGACTCGTGCAGGCGATTTTTATCAGGAATCCATCAAGGATACCGTGCACATGCTTGAGTTTTACGGCGATGTAATCGCTATGCGCCATTTTCAGCAGGGCGCGCCGGCTGAAGCAGCCAAATGGGCCAGCGTGCCGATTATTAACTGCGGCGACGGCTGGGGTGAGCACCCAACCCAAGTGCTGACGGATATGTATACGATCTGGAAACAAATGGGGACGCTGGACGGTTTGAATTTCGTGTTGATTGGCGATATGCGAATGCGCACAATGCACTCGATAAGCTACGCCATGACCCAGTTTGACATCAATGCGACTTATATATCACCACCGGAGATGTCCCTGACGCCGGAATTTAAAGTGGAGTTGGATGCTCTTAACCTGAATTACCATGAGGTTGAGCATATAGATAAGGCGATTGGAGATGCCGATGTAATCTACATGGAGCCGGTAGTTCAGCCGGATTACACCAAGGCCCGGGATGAACGTAAAGGTGATGTGGGCCTGACTCCCTCCAATTACCAGGTCACTAATAAAGTAATGAAGAAAGCGAAGCAGAGTTCGATCGTTCTCCATTCGCTGCCACGTATGGACGAACTGCTTCCGGAGGTTGACTTCACACGGCACGCCCGCTACTGGGAAGAGGCTTTTAACGGCGTCGTAATGAGGATGGCGCTATTAGCTTCTATCTTGGGGAAGATGGAATAGCCATCGGACAAATCGGCGGCATTGGATTCGGCACAGGTAGTCTGAACTGCTTGATTGGTATGCTTTAGATACCATTAGCGAGACTAATGATGCTTATCGGAATGCCTTTGTTGTGCAGGTAAAAATTTAGATATTGAAGAAAGAGTGAGAAAAGATGCAGACAAATCTTCGTGGACGTAGTTTGATAAGCGATCTTGATTTCAGCAAAGAGGAAGTTGAGACGGTGTTGGACCTGGCTTGGGATCTCAAGATGAAGCGCGCCATGGGCCTTCCTCATGCCTATCTGCGTGACAAGACGCTGGGGATGTTATTCTTCTTCAGCAGCACGCGAACCCGCTGTTCCTTTGAATCCGGAATGGCCCAGCTTGGGGGCCACGCGGCTTTCATCGATTCAAAAGTCACCCAGATATCTCATGGCGATACTGAAAAGGAAATCGGTGCAATTCTCGGGCGCTACTTTGACGGCATTGCTATTCGGCACTGCACATGGGCCGTCGGAAACCGTTATCTAAATCTGGTACACGAGACCTCCAGAGCGCCGGTTTTAAACATGCAATGCGATGACTACCATCCGCACCAGTGCCTGGCCGACTTGATGACTATTATGGAAAAGAAAGGTCGGGATTTGTGCCATAAGAAGATGGTAGTTTCGTGGGCCTATGCAGAGACCTATCGAAAGCCAAATTCGGTGGCCAATTCTCTGATCCTGCAAATGCCGCGTTTTGGGTTGGATATAACCCTAGCCCATCCGCCAGAATTCAAACTCAAGCCGGAGATGATCGATGAGGGAAAGGCGCTGGCGAAGAAATATGGTGGCAGCTTCGAGATGACCGATAATATGGAAGAGGCGTTCAAGGACGCTGATATTGTCTATGCCAAATCCTGGGGTCCGATGCTTACCACCAGCAACGATGAAGAAGGCGCCGCAATCACTAAGAAATACAGTTCCTGGATTGCCGATGAGCGCAAGATGGCGTTGGCCAAGCCGGATGCAATTTACATGCACCCACTGCCGGCCGAGCGCAATGTTGAAGTGACCGATGGTGTGATCGACGGTCCCCATAGCGTCGTTTTCGATCAGGCAGAGAATCGCCTGCACGCGCAAAAGGCTGTTATGGCTCTGACCATGTGCTGATTTTTGCTAAGGAGAATAGGTATGACAACAAAGAAGGTTGCAGTTATTGCGGTTGGCGGGAACTCCCTGATTAAGGACAAGGAACACAAGGCCATTCCGGATCAATATGTGGCAGCCGCCGAGACAATCTCGCATATTATTGATATGATCGAGCAGGGTTGGGATGTAGTAGTCTCACACGGAAATGGCCCTCAGGTAGGGTTCATCCTGCGACGGGCTGAGCTTGCGATTCATGAGCTTCATCCCGTTCCGCTGGATTATTGTGGCGCAGATACGCAGGGGGCGATCGGCTATATGTTCCAGCAGGCCGCCTATAACGAGTTTCTCAAGCGCGGAATGAAGAAGCAAGCTGCTACAATAATTACACAAACTCTGGTCGACAAGAACGACACCGCTTTCCAAAACCCGAGCAAACCGATCGGGTCTTTCATGGAGGAGTCGGATGCGCGCCGGCATAAAGCGGAAGATGGTTGGGCGGTCGTGGAGGATGCCGGCCGCGGATGGCGTCGTGTGGTGCCCTCGCCGATACCCCAGCGAATCATCGAGGCGGATGTAATCAATGACCTTATTCAGCAAAGTTATATGGTAATCAGCGTGGGCGGAGGCGGAATTCCGGTGATTGAGCGGGAAGATGGATCATTGGCCGGCGTCGAAGCCGTGATCGATAAGGACTTCAGTTCAGCCGTCCTGGCCAATAGTATTCAAGCCGATCTATTCCTGATCTCGACTGCAATTGAAAAAGTTGCCTTGAATTTCAACAAGCCCAACCAGAAATGGCTGGACGAGATAACGGTGGCAAAGGCGAAGCAGTATCTTGCTGAAGGTCATTTTGCCAAGGGGAGCATGGAACCGAAAATAAAAGCCATCATCAGTTTCTTAGAAAAAGGCGGAAAAGAAGCCATTATCACAACGCCAGAAAATATTGGTAGAGCGTTGGCTGGCGAAACCGGGACGCGAGTCGTTCCGTAAGTGCATCAACGAGGGAGGAGGTGGTTTTCCAGTAAAATGGCACAAGAAGCAATTTGGGTTCGAATTAATAATACTCGTAGTTTCCTGCTAAGGAGGAGTTAAAGATGTCGAGCAATAAGATTTGGCGTATCATAGCTGTGCTGATGGTTTTGGCCATGGTTATTGCAGCCTGCGGACCGGCCAAGACGGCGGAGCCAACTGAGCCCGAGGTGCCAGTGGAACCAACCGCGGCCCCGGTTGAAGAGCCTACCGAGGTTCCGCCTACTGAAGTTCCCGAAGAACCGGTCGAATTGCAAATTCCGGAGATTGAGGAAGGCAAGTTCAATGTCGCCATGGTTTTGATTGGACCGCATGATGATGGCGGCTGGTCGCAGGCCCACTTTGAAGGCCT
>DAOVFE010000057.1 GCA_030673085.1 Anaerolineales bacterium
GTGCCAACGGATACGCCGGTACCACCGGCAACTGACACGCCCTTGCCAACGGATACGCCGGCTCCATCGCCGACAACTACGACAGATCCAGGCGATTAATCAGATTGCGGATAAAAGGGCTGATCCAAAAAAAGGATCAGCCCTTTTTTTTCGGCTGGAAGCCTAAAAACTACAATCTCAGTTCGATAGTATGAGTTCACTAGAAGAAGCAGACACCAGAAGGAAAATACCTATCTCGCATCTGTGCTTATATCAAGGCAGTTATGGTATATTATCGATAAATAATCATAATCGATTTATGGATCGGGCGAGTATAAGGGGGCGGAACCTTGCAGCAGCCTTTCAGTTGTGTATAGAATTTGTAAGTTCAAACGGCAATAAGTTTCTGTATGATCTAATTAACACTCAAGCCTACCGATCGCAATATAAAATCGGGAAGGCAGTGGATAGTATTGTAGGGTGCTTGCTTCGTGGGATTGAAAGGGGCCTATATGCGGGCCAATAAAGCGCCTGATAAGCAGATTTATGGACGAATATTGATAGCCGAAGATGATTCCGATTTTCGGCAGATGGTTGCACGCGTCTTGGCTCGCATGGGTTTATCAGTCATCGAGGCTGTGGACGGCATTCAGGCCAAGAAGGCGCTGCGCGAGAATTCCTTTGATCTGATAATTGTTGATATGTACATGCCGGGTGCAACCGGGCTAGAGGTTGTTAAAGACGCTCAGGCGATCGACCCTGATTTGCTAGCGATTGTTCTGACTGCATCGGCAACGTTGCAAAATGCAATCGATGCTCTTCGAGCCGGTGTATTTGAGTATCTTACCAAACCATTTGAGTCAATAGCGGTCTTTAAAATGGCTGTAGACCGGGCTCTCGAGCATCGTAGATTAATCAGAGAAAATAAGCGCCTCTTTGCTGAAGTCCAACGATTAGCCGCAACAGATCCTCTAACCGGTTTATATAATCGATACAAACTCAATGAAACCCTCAAGGCGGAAAGGAAGCGAGCTGAACGTTATGGACATCCTTTGTCATTGTTGCTGCTAGATTTGGATCATTTTAAAGCAATCAATGATACCTATGGGCACCTGACTGGAGATAGAGTTCTGCAACAAGCTGGATCCGTTATCCGAAAATGCATTCGTGATATTGATCTGGCGGCTCGCTACGGCGGAGATGAATTCCTAGTCTTAATGCCAGAAGCAGATTTGAAAATGGCTACCACTGTAGCCGCTCGAATTCACAAGGCGATTGCCGGCATATCTATCCAAGATAATCGGTTATCAGCCAGCATTGGCGTTGGTCAATGGCTGCCACAATATGAATCTTGTGAGGATTTGCTGAAATCAGTTGATCAAGCACTCTACGCGTCTAAAAGCACTGGCGGAAAGCGAATTATTGCCTGCGTGGAAGCGTCGGCAGGAAAAGGCAGATAGCGATACACACAGATATCGTCTGAGTCGGTGCTTTCTCTGAATTTGAAGGGCAACTGTTAATGACCATTCGAGAACCTCCAAGATCGACAATCGCTATGGGGCAAATGGCAGATGAAGCCGATGAATCATATCGTTTGATCGAAGAGATTCGGCGGAATGCTTGGCGTCATAATAAATCGCCTTCGGGTTTCGGTAGATGGCTAATAAAAGCCAAGATGCTTGTTGCCCGTATCTTGGTTGACCTTATGAGCTTAAAGGTAAAGCTCATAATTCCTTATGTTCTGCTGACTTTGCTTACAGCAATGGTAGGGACATTTATTGTTACCAGGCTGGTTAGCTCATCAGTGCGAGAGCGATTTATAAACCAGCTATATGAATCCAGCCGAGTATGTGCTGACGGTGTTATTCGCCATGAGAAGAGCCACTTGGCTAGCCTTCGTCTGATGGCATATAGCGAGGGTGTCTCTGAGGCGATTGCCGCTAAAGAGGCGGCTGCGCTTCAAGAACTGCTTTGGCCATTAGCTTTGAATAACAATGTTGCGGTTGTTACAGCGCTTGATAGCCAAGGCAGGGAAATTATCTCCCTGGCTCAGGATCCAGAAACCGGGCACTACAATACCTATAAAGCCGCCGACTTCTCGCAATTTTCAGTGGTGAAAGACATTTTAGAGGGCAGCCTCGATGATGTGGGCGACAAGTTTGCCGGCTTAATCGAGACCCGCTATGGTTCCTATTTATATACCAGCGCTCCGATCTTTGACGCTTATGGGAATCGGGTTGGCATCTTGATGGCTGGAACCCGGGTTGGATCACTGCTGGAGGATCTAAAGCTACAAGCCCTGGCTGACATAGTCTTGCTAGATTCGAATGGAAATCTAATAGCAACTACATTTGCCGAGCCGCAGGCAGGTTACGATGTATTTAAAATAGATGCAACAGAATTGCCGGGAGAGGGAGACTCTTTTATCAAAGATTTGAAACTCTATGGACGCAATTATCAAATAGTCTATAGCCCCCTAGAAGTTCGACGGGAGATCATGGGTATTAAAGGCATAGCTCTGCCCAGTGACTATTTGGTCGATACCGAAACGACCAGTCGAAATACTTTCGCCGGCATTTTTTCGATCGCCACCATAGGTGTAATCATCATCGGATATTTCCTCTCACAAAGTATTGCCCGTCCAATCATTCGTCTACGCGATGTTTCTCGCTCGATTGCCGAAGGCGACCTGAGCCAACGATCCGGCTTGCAACGAAAGGATGAAATTGGCGATCTTGCCGCCGTTTTTGATTTGATGACTTTCCGATTACGCCGGCGTACTGCTCAAGCCGCCAAGCTACATGCTGAGACCGTGCAAAGGAATAAAGAGCTGGCTGAAATCAATACTCGCCTGCAGGCGACACAACTGCAGTTGACACAGTCTGAAAAATTGGCTGCTGTTGGGCAATTAACCGCCGGTATTGTACATGACGTTAAAAATCCATTGGCGGTGATTAAGGGGCTAGCAGAAGAGTTAGAAGATGAAAATAGCCTGGAGGAAGGAACACATCAAACGTTAAAAACAATACGCGATAGCGCCTCTCGTGCGTCGCGAATCGTGTCTGATTTATTGAAATTCGCTCGTCAATCAGCACCGCAAATGATGCAGCAGGATCTCGTTAAAGTCGTTCGGGCTTCGATTCGGCTAACTGATTATCTTGCTCGGAAGGGTAATGTGAGGGTTGTTGTCGATTTGCCGTCCAATCCGGTGATGGTTGAGTACGATGCGCAGCAGATCGAGCAAGTATTAATTAATTTAATCCAAAATGCAATTCAAGCCATGCCTAATGGCGGTACGCTAGACATCTCTATGCGCTATACGGCTAATGCAGCCGCAATAGTTATCCGCGACACCGGGGCTGGGATCTCACCCGATAACATGCGCCGGATTTTTGATCCATTCTTTACTACCAAACCCGAAGGTGAAGGTACAGGTTTGGGTCTATCGGTAAGCTATGGGATTATAGCCCGGCACCGGGGCCAAATCGATGTTAAAAGCGAGGTTGGCAAAGGAAGCATCTTTACCATCCTGCTTCCAACTTCGCAGGGCGCTCACTAGGTAGCGGAGGTAATAAACAGTGAAGGAACGCGTGCTGGTTGTCGATGATGATGAAGGGTTCCGCAATTTAATGGTTCATCACTTGACCCGGCAGAAATTTCAGGTGGAAAGTGCTAGCGATGGAAATGAAGCTATCCGCGTCTTACGCGCAAATGGCCCCTATGCAGTCATGATTACTGATGTGATGATGCCAGGGATGAGCGGACTTGAACTATTGCGATTTGCGCGCAGGCTCGATCCATATTTAGAAGTGATCGTAATCACGGCAAGCGGGTCTATGGACGCGGCAATATCGGCTTTGCGCGAAGATGGCGCCTATGATTTGTTGACGAAACCCCTCGAAATCATCGCCGAGCTATCGATTGTTGTTGAGCGAGCAATTGCTCATCGCCAGCTACGATTGGATCGCGCATCCCTAAAAGATCGTCTAGTTCGGAAGGCCGAGCGATTAGAAGCTTTAATTTCCAGCACAAATGATGCAGTAATTTCGGCTGATGCGAAGGGAAAAATAATTGTTGCCAATCCAGTAGCGACCAAATTGCTGGGAAGAGATAATTTAGTTGGCCGAGATGTCAATAATGCCTTACCTGAGAGAATTAAGGATATGCTGGGCATATGGATTGCTTCTGGAGCGAAATGGCCAGCCGTGATTTATATGCGCTGGCCGGCAGATAGGATGCATGCTTTTAAGCTCACTCCTGTATTGGCCGGGAATGATACGTCTGACGGTTGGGTAATGGTCATTGGGGACGTTACGCGTGAAAAAGACACTAGCACGGATAATAGCCAATTCGTCCAAGAGATCGCGGATAGTATGCAAACCTCAATTCGTAGAATGGTTAATATACTAGCGAAAATGGCCAGATTTTCCGAATTCAGACAAAGCGCTTTGCGAAGATACCTAGGTCAGCTGGCAATGGGTATTCATCAATTGCAGGATTCAGTTAACCGGCTTCATTATGTGCCTATCAAAGGAGATAAGGAAAAAGGTCAAGCAGGCCATGCATATTTAGATAGCGCCTTTCAGGTGCAGATAGAATCCTACGTATCCCAATTGCCGAGCAACGAGGAATCCAATCTTGTATGGAAAATCCCGGATACCTTGCCGGCGATTAATGCTGACCCGAATTTACTTCAGAAGTCTTTTCAATTTCTTCTTGGCCATATGGCAAAGCATACAGCGAACGGCGACGAAATCTGTCTGGTCGCTTGGGAATCGAACGGCAGGGTGTGGGTCGAATGTTCACGTCCTGTATCGGCTGTAAGCTCTTTGGCTGAAGATCAAGAGCAAATCCAGCTAGACAAACAGAGCTTTTGGTTAAGGCCGGATTCAGAAGGAATCAAAATAATCGGTAATCTCTTGAGCGGCCAGGTTTGGGAATATCAAGAGCCTTCAAGGAATGTCTTGGCGATCTGTTTGCCAACCGCAAAAGGGAGTGGGGGAAAACAGGAGTAGGCAACTATGGTGGGCGCGTCGATAAATAAAAGCCCGGAAGGTATGAAGCACAATCATAGCCGAAGCGGAAAGCGCAAGGCTCATGGGGCTATTCGTGAGCTTTCTCGATGGCTGATTACAATACCATTTGTGTTGGCGATTCTACTCGCCTCCAGTCAACTGGCGCTCATAGGAAAGATAAGCGTAGCGCAAGCGAACACTAATTCACTGCTAAAGGCTGATTATGGGTCCTGGGCGCATTTATCGCTCGCGTCGATAGAGCACGGGATTATTGCTGAAATTGGGCGAGATATAATCTATGGAAATGCTTCTTCTGAGAATATTCTGGACCCAATTGATGCCACGGGCTCATTTCTTCCGGAGCCATCAGAGACTCAATCTTCGCCGAGCGATATGACAACGGCCACCGCGACAGCTTCTGGGGAATATTCTTCCAGCACTCCGGCCTCAACTGCTTCCGAAACGGATGCGGCCGCGCAAACTGCAACTGCCTCGGCAGCCGGGAGCGTTACTCCAGGTGGGTCTGCGACTATTACCGGAACGGCGGAAATGCCCGTCGCTTCCGAAACCCCAACCATTGCCCCTTCGGCAACATGGACCCAGGCAGTAACGGACACACCGACACCTGTGCCTTCAAATACACCTGCCCCGACATCAACCCAATCCGGATCTACTTTAATTAGTACGTTCTGGCTGTATGATGATACAAGTCCCCATAAATACATGATGTATCAAAGCCAGCCCTCGGGCTCATTTGCACACAAGACCGGCATTTTCTTCTTCTATTCAATTGATTTGCCGAATAACGCCCAGCTAAGTTCTGGAACTACGACGGTCCATTTTACAGCCATAAATTCTAGACAGACAGCACACTCGGTTTCAGTAACTTTAAAGTCTGGCTCGAATACACTAGGAAGCGGGAGCATTTCGATTCCCGGATTGACTATAACGCCTACTAATTTCTCATTTAGCTTCTCCACGAGCGCACATATTTTCTCTGGCGGAAGCAAATCCCTAGTGGCTACTTTCGATTCTTTGCTGGGCGGCGTTCAGGTTATCTGGGATGGCGACTATAGTACGTCACGGATTGTCGTGCCGAAATTGACATCGCCGTAGCTTAGACTTATTCATCAACGCCAATAGTATCTTGCCTGCATACAGATTCAGATGTTAGAGCGTCATCTAAAGCCATCAGGTGACGCTCATTTTCTCATTGGAAACGAGATGATTGCTAAGGAAAAGGGATCATTCGTCGATCTTCAGCGCTGCTATTATGAATTTGGGCCGAAAAGTGTGAGATGATTATGTGAGAGTGGTTTTTTCAGTTGGATAGCTATAACATAGTCTATCGGCTGTGGCAGCCGCCGGATAAGATGGAATTGATTGTAATTAATTTACATATCTCGCTTTGCTCTTGCTGTAAAATTCAATTAAAGATTTCTCAAAGAGCAAAGCGGCCATATAATTATCATTTAGAATGGAACTGGGCAAGAATCGTTTCTGGTTTCGCCGGCGGCTGTAGAATGCCAAATTATTGATATCCAGGTCAAGCGAAAGTCTATATTATTTGTTCGGCCGTAGGATTACCGGTAGATCTAATAAGGGCAATGAAGGCAAGCGGCGAAGCCGATAGGCTTCACAGTCGAATTGACTGAACGGGATTTTCCAAGAAGGCCGGAGTTGAGATGTTTGCTCGCTGAACTAGAATCGCCATTAGCTCGCTTAGGGGATGAATAGGCTGGCCCAGCAATAAACAAAATCCATACCTTTAAGGGGCCGAATTCTGTAATGGGGGATGTTCCTAAAGGACATCCCTAAAGGAATTCTGAGGATTTTGTCATTTACTGAAATATGGCTGGCAAAGAACTGGCAAATAAGGGTTAATCAGTTCATCCGTAATCGTAACTATGTAGATTGTCGACTTGATGAGAGAACATAAAGAAATGTACGCTAAAAAAGATAGGAGATTTGGATGATGATTGAGCCGAAGATCTTAATTGTTGATGACGACATTGTACTGCTGGATTTAATGATCAGGCGGATTAAGCGAATGGGCTTAAAAGCTGATCGCGCTAAAAACGGCACCGAGGCTATGGAGCTAATCGATCAAAACTGCTATGATTTAATCGTTACCGATATCTACATGTCCGGTGTAAGCGGTTTGGATCTTTTAAAGAGAGCTAAAGAGAAGGATCCAAAAACGCAGGTTGTCGTTATCACGGGAGGCGCAACCATAGAAGCGGCGGTTAAGGCGCTTGATGGCGGCGCATTTTCTTATCTAACCAAGCCATTCGATCATTTGCGAGTTTTTGATAACGCGGTTGAACGGGCTCTAGAACTACGTAGTTTGACTATGACAAGTGGGGAGGAAGCTTGGGGTGACAGCGAGAATCGCGGGCAGGGAATAGAGATATCTTCTGAAGAGCCAGTCATGGCTGGCGCGGATCTGGAACAATTGCGCGAAATATTGGAGCATTTTCCAGGCGGTATTGTTGTGATGAATCATAGCAGCGAGATCATCATCAGCAATCCCGCTGCCGATCATTGGATTGATAATGCAATGGGATCTTCCCAGGAAATGGTTGAGGTCCTCCAACGCGTAATACCGGCTTATGATTCTGATACATTTCTTAATGTTCGAGGCCATTTATTAAGAATACGTGCGTGTTCTATATCAGGTAAAAACAGCGAAAAGTGCACACTGATCGCTATTGATGAGATTGATGATCCGCGCGAGGCCCTTCAGAATCAAATTGCCCGGCCATTAGAATATCTGAAGCGGGGACTTTCATGGCTCTTTCATCAGCGAATGACTCACCAAGAATTCACTGTCATTCAAGCCTTAGCGCAACAGGTTGCGGAGCTAGAGGCTTTTCGTCAATCTCTAAACCGCTCCAATAAGAATGATGCTTCTCTCAAGCGCTCGAACACTTCCTAGCTGGAATCCTCTCGGGCTGATAATCTGATGCAAAAAGACCTTCATCAATAAATTCTATACGCCATGTAATGTCTATATATTAGTGGGGTGGCTCTTATAAATTTGATGCGGGTTCTTTGGATGGAGCAAAGTTTCTCTTGTATAGCGCAAGGCTATCGATATGGGGATATCGTAAAAGGTAAATTATTTGGGTATATAAGATGGGAGCTTTGCAACTCCCAATTTCTGCCGCAATTATTTACAGGCAAATATTATTTTCAATATGCTTTTGATATACTGAATTAAGCAAATTATCGCTTTGAGAAGAATTATCTCTTTAAAGAGAGGTGAGGGAGCTTTATAAGCTATTTGAAGATCGTGAAGGCACAGTTTATTCGATTAGCCAGAATACCCCTCAGCTTGCTGAGGTCCCTCAGCTTACTGAGGGGATGAATGGCCAGGGCCGTAGGCACTGCAGGGCGATAGTCCTGAGCGAATATTTAAACAAAACCCGCACCCGAAGGGGCAAAATTCGGCAATGGGGGATGTCCCTAAAGGACATCCCTAAAGGAATTTTGAGGGTTTTGTCATTT
>DAOVFE010000231.1 GCA_030673085.1 Anaerolineales bacterium
GCTTAATCGCTTCGGCGCTTCTCCTCCTCTTTACCTTCTAAAAGGTCAACTAATAATCAATAAGATGCTTATTCTCTAAAACCTAGCGCTATCTTACAGCGCTTCGCCGCGCCGCCCGGAAGCAGAGCATGTCCAAGCAAAGCCCGCTCAAGTGTAATCGGAAGATCCCGTCTACGACTCCCTATTGCCTGAAAGACGGCATTGGCAATCGCCGGCGGTGTCGCAATCATTACCGGCTCGGCCAGATTCTTGGCGCCATACGGGCCATCTTCATATTCAGTCTCGATAAATGTACCCACTAGCGGGGGGATGTCGGCCACGGTGGGGATCAGGTAACCGTCGTAATTTACCGCTCTTGGGTAGCCGTGATCGAAGGTGAAATTTTCAATTAATGCGTATCCGATCCCCTGGGCTATACCGCCATACATCTGGCCCAATGCTCCTTTAGGAAAGATGATCTTCCCACCATCGTGCGCCAACCAAATTCCAAGCAATTCAATTTCTCCGGTGCGCTTATCCACTTCAACCTCGGCCACACCGGCGCCAAAGACATAGCAATGATAGGGAACTCCGGTCCCCTTTTCGAAATTCCATTCTGCCAATGGCATTTGCCAGTGCCCATGGGTTGATAGGACCAGCCCTTTCTCTCGGGCATGATCTACAACTTCCTCGAAGGAGCGAGGTTCTTTATTCGGGCCGATGTATTGCTCGCCGGCCCGATAAATTTTAGCCGGGCTGCAGCCGAGCATATCTGCTGCGGCGTTGGTCATCAAGCGATTGAGTTTTTGCGCGGCAACTCGGGTTGCATTGCCGCCCAACATCGTTGATCGCGAAGCAACCGTGGGCCCGGAGTCTATTGCTGTGTCGGTGTCAGGTCGCAGCATATGAATACGTTTTGGCTCAACCTGCAGAGTCTCGGCGGCGATAATGGTAAAAACGGTGCGGCTGCCCTGGCCAATATCCGTCAGGCCGGAAGCAAGCGTTATGCTATAGTCCTCTTCGATCTGTAATGTCGAATTGGCAAAGTCATCGCCTTCACTGCCAAGGCTGCAGCCATGCATGTAGCAAGCCACACCGATCCCGCTCCTTTTCTCAAGCCCGGCATCCTGTCGCTCGTAGATCTCCCGCTTCTGATTCCAATCGGATTTTTTACGGACCCACTCCAGGCAATCTGTTAGCCCTATTTCGTGATCAATTACATTTCCGGTCATAGCCCGATCGCCGCGATGCAGCACGTTTTGCAACCGGAAATCAATCGGGTCCTTTCCTAGCTTGATTGCAAGCTCATCAATCGCTTGCTCGATTGCAGCAGTCGCGTCTACGTTGCCGAATCCGCGGAAGGCGCTGCAGAAGGCATTGTTGGTATATACGACTCTGGTGTCTACCTGGACCGCCTGATAGCGATAGCAACCAGCCATGTGCATTGTCGCCCGCCATGCTGCCAGGGTCGTATTCGAAACGTAGGCTCCGCTATCGGCCAGCGCTTCAACCTTGGCTGCCTGCAACGTCCCATCGCGATCCGCGCCAATTCGAACTCGAATGCTCATTGCTTGTCGCTTATGGGAGGCGATTATTGATTCTTCACGCGATAGAATCAGTCTAACCGAATGGCCTGTAATCAATGCCAGCTTTGCAACCTGAGCCGAACTTTGATAGACAGCTTCATCTTTGCCGCCGAAGGAGCCGCCGACAAAAGCCTGGATTACCCGCACCTTCTCCTGTGGCAAGCCCAGCAGCATTACCAGATTGTTCTTACTAACAAAAATACTTTGATTGTTAGAATAAACCGTCACGCTTCCGTCATCTCCAGGAATTGCCAGCGCCGCTTCTGTTTCCAGATAGGCGTGCTCCTGATGATCACAATGATAAGTTTCATCCAACAGTACCGGGCATTTCTTCAGAATGGGAGCTGGATTCCGGTTACGCACAATCAGCGTATCACACAGATTACCCTGCCCGATCGGCGGAATGAGCGGGATCAATGGCGCTCCCGGTTTGAGTGCTTCTTCCGGATCCGAAATTACCGGTAATGGCTCAAGCTCCAACTCTAATGCCTTGATGCCGGCAAGCGCGGCTTCTTCCGTCTCAGCGGCAACAGCCGCAATCGGTTCGCCCACATAGCGCACTTTACGATATGCAAGCACGTAGGCATCTTTAACCGGCCAGCCGAAATTGGCATGATCGACAAAATCATCCGCCGTGATTGCCGCCACCACGCCCGGTACACGAAGCGCCGGCGAAGTATCTATTCTGGTGATGTTTGCATGCGGAATTGGGCTGCGTAAAACCTTAGCATATAGCATATCCGGCAGATAATAGTCGCCAACAAATTTGGCGCGGCCCGTAACTTTTGCAACTCCATCGACCCACTCGCCCGATTTGCCGACATAGGTTAGCTCAGCCATCTTTGTTTTCTCTTCCCGCCCCTCGGGCTTCAATTCCAGCCTGCCTTTCGGCTAGACGGCGGTTGGCCGTGGCCTCGACGGCATCCACAATTTGCTTATAGCCGGTACAGCGGCAAAGATTCCCGGCCATTCCTGTTCGAATTTCCTCTCGAGCAGGATTCGGGTTGTGCGCTAAGAGCGCCTCGGCGGCAATGATCATGCCAGGCGTACAATAGCCACATTGCACGGCCCCAAATTCAAGAAATGCCTTCTGCATATCATTCATGCCGCCATCCGGTCCATGGATTCCTTCTATTGTAGTGACCTTACAACCTTCGACTTGGGCGGCCAATAGCATGCACGAATTAACCACTTCGCCATCCAAAATAACCGAACATGCCCCACACTCGCCTGTTTCACAACCTTTTTTTACCCCGGTCAATTTCAAATAATCACGCAGGAGTGTCAGCAATGTGATGTCGTCGGGAACGTCGATCGTGACCGGTAGATCATTCAATGTAAAATCGATTTTCATTTTTCTACGCCTACTATTTGACGCAGCGAGCGCTCAGTGATCGCTGCCAGCGCCTTTTGTTTATACGGAGAAGACCAGCGTTTTCCAGAGACTTCCATGAAGCAAGCGGCCATTTTTTGTCCGGCTGCAATAAACAGTTCCTCGCTGGGAATCTCATCCAGAAGCATCTCTTCAACTACCTTAACCCGCCGGAACCATGGAAAAGCCGAACCCGGAACCAGGCGCATCATGCGGATTCTGCCTTTGTCATTCATAGCGCCAATACCCGCTAATGATAATCGCGAAATAACCATTGCTCTCCGCCGGCCAATTCGCTCGAATGCAGAATGGCTATCGGCAGGCGGGGGATCGAAGACAAATGCCTTGATGAGCTCACCCGCGCCGAGCTGTGTCTTATGCGGCCTAATCACGAAATCCGTCACCGGAATCCGCTTCTCGCCGCTTGCAGTAACGATCACGGCATCGGCTTCCAGGCATGCCAGGGCCGGAAGGGTATCGGCGCAAAGCGCGGCGTTGGCCACATTTCCCCCGATTGTTCCCCGATTTCGGATCTGAAGGCTGCCGATGCGCCGGCAAGCCTGAGCAAGCAGCGTGGCATGCGTCTGAACGATGGAGCTCTTTAGCAGTTCGGTAAATGTAACCCCGGCGCCGATGATGACGCTCTTTTCTTCCCTAATGACTTTCAATTCAGTTATGCGAGAAATATCGACAACCCGGTCTATTGAGAGTGAGCCCTGCCGCGCTTGGACAAGCAGATCTGTCCCGCCAGCAATCACAATGCTGCGGACGCCTATCTCGCTAAGTAATGTAACCGCCTCATCTAGATTATTTGCACGAACATACTGAAATTTCGCCATGGGTATCTCTATTGTGGTCTGGATTTACATAGCAACGCTTCTATTATAGATTCCGCCGCCGCA
>DAOVFE010000336.1 GCA_030673085.1 Anaerolineales bacterium
AAAAGAGGCTGCCTGTGCGATTTCTATAACGTCTTATTCTTCCTGCTGACTGAATGAGTAGCCAACACCGGGCGCAGTGATAATGAATCGAGGATTAGCAGCGTCGGGCTCTATTTTGGTTCTCAGACGACGAACCAGTCCTCGAACAAGTTCTTTATAGCCCCGGCCAGTGTATCCCCATACCTGTTCCACAATTATCTCGGTGGGCAAAATCTGGCCTCGGTGCATCATGAGTGTGTAGAGCAGTCGAAATTCCAGGTGAGTCAAGCGCTGAGATGGCAGATCAGCCACCTTCACGGTTCGTGTAGCTGGATCCAGTGCCAGGTTAGCCAGAGTTAAGGTAGGCAGACTACAGAGCGGCATACCACCCGCTCGGCGCAACAGTACCCGCACCTGGGCAATGAGCAATCTGGCACTAAACGGCTGGCAGACAACTAAGTCCGCTCCGCTTTCTAAAAGCTCGTAGTGAAGGTCTTCTTCCACCTTACTAAGTATCACTATGATAGGCACCGCGGTTTCGGCCCGGATAAGATGAACGCTGGTGCAGGGATCATCGCTTCGAAGGGCAAAAAGAATCAGATCCGCAGGGCGCTCCGGCCAAGTGTGCAAAGCATTTTCTAAATTGTTGGCCGTGGTCACAGCTAGTCCGGCTCGTTGCAATACCAGAGAAAGCACTGCTCTATCATCAGGGTTTTGAACTAGCAACAAAGCATACATACCAGACACCATCCATTGAAACTAGAATATCATCAAGAGCCCATTTCAGGGAATGCTTAGCGATGCAAGTCCTATTATGGGTTCAGGTTTCCGGAATGCGTAGATCCATACCAATTTATTCATATTTTGTATTAAGCAGGATGTTTCTGCGTCTATCACTTTCTCTTTATTATGGTGTTTTCATGGATCTCATATATAGTGTTGCTTTCTTTAGCCTCTACGCTATAGCAAATAATGGTCTGCATATCAGCTACGGAATGAATTAGCTGCACAAGCCCATGAGAATATATTTAAGGTTTAATTAGACCCTATAACAAATCTGATTTGAAACGACGTGTTTCCACTCGCTGGTTAACAGATTATTCAGAATTTCTTGATCATATAAATTCAGGCTGCAAATATATTGCATTGCTATATCAGGAATTAATCATCTTCCCACTTTATGGTAGCTTTAGGTAATTGATCTGCCGAACAGGTTGACCAGATTATTCCATCTCAGCCACCGTCTTAGCTTCCTTCGCCCGCCGCCGTAATTCAGCCGCACTTTCCAGATTGGACTCGGTCAGACTGCCAAACATTAGAGCCAATTCTCGGATCCGGTCTTGCTCTTTTAACGGCCGCGCCCTGGTAACTGTGCGGTCTGCGACTACCTGCTTTTCGATTTTATAATGCTGATCGCCAAATGCAGCCAGTTGGGGAAGATGAGTTATGCAGAGCACCTGGTGTTCCTTAGCGACGCGCCAAAGTTTCTTGCCAACAACAGCCCCGGCTCTGCCCCCAATTCCTTGATCGATCTCGTCAAAAATAAGCGTTGGCGTTTGGTCCACTCGCGCCAGCACACTCTTCAGACCGAGCATCAGCCGTGATGTCTCCCCGCCGGAGGCAATCTTGGTTAACGACTTCAAACCCTCTCCCGGGTTTGGTGCAACTAAGAACTCAATTCGATCCAGACCAGTGGCATGGAAAGCCACAAGGCGCCCATCCACCGGGACTCCGTCCGGATCATCCTCCCAACGCATATCAACCCCAAAACGCGCCCCGGCCATGCGTAGTTCCTTCAATTCCTTGGCTATTGCCTCACTAAGCTGTTCGCCGGCTTGGAGCCGCTCTTTAGAAAGACGTAATCCGTTCGCCCCTAATTGGTGAAGCAGCTCCTCTTGCCCGTCCTCCAGTTCGGCAATTCGCTCCTCGGCGTGTGTAATTGCTTCCAATTCTTCTTCCGCCCGAATGGCATAAGCCAGCACCGCTTGAATATCCTTCCCATATTTACGCTGCAGACTATGGATCAAACCCAAACGTTCCTCTACTTCGTCCAATCGCCGGGGGTTGAATTCCATTCCCTCCCGATAAAGCCGAATTCGGCGAGCTAGCTCGCCGGCTTTTTCGGCCAGGGTTTCGGCTTCAACTTGCGCTTTTTCCATGCTGGGATCAATTCCGGCTAATTTAATAAGGCTATCAACAACCTGCCCAATGCGATCAGTTGCCGCGCTTTGACCATCGAAACTCTCGTCGAGAGCTGCAATTGCTTCCTCCGCCAATCCGGCCAGTTGTTCCGCATTCGCCAGCCGGGTGCGCTCTTCGCTTAGTTCAGCATCCTCCCCGGGCTTCAAGTCAGCCGTCTTGATTTCTCGAATCTGGAAAGCGAGCAGCTCCGCCCTGGCCTCGGCCTCCTTTTCTTTCTGGCGCAATTCATATAGCTCATGGCGTAAATCGGCAAGCTTATGATAACTATCGCCGAATTCTACGGTCATTTGTTCAGTCCCCGCATAGCGGTCCAGCAATTTCAAGTGTTCTGGCACCCTCAGCAAACTAAGGTGCTCGGATTGTCCATGAACATCCACCAGGCTTTCGCCTAATTCCCGCAACAAACCCGCCGTCGCTGCTCTGCCATTGATTCGGCAGATGCTTCTGCCGGTACTGCGGACTTCGCGACTCAAGGTTACAAATTCGGGC
>DAOVFE010000047.1 GCA_030673085.1 Anaerolineales bacterium
TGCTATAACATACGGACTATACAGTCGGCAATCACCCAATCGAATGGATCCGGTCTTACAGCCCAGGTACCGTATACGACTTGGAAATGACCTTGAGACGCCAAGTCGTATCTAGCTAGGCTTATAACAGTAAATGACAAATCCCTTAAAATTCCCTTAGGGATGTCCTTTAGGGACATCCCCCATTGCAGGAATTTTGCCCCTTCGGGTACGGGTTTTGTTTAAATATTCGCTCAGGACTATCGCCCTGCAGTGCCTACGGCCCTGGCCATTCATCCCCTAAGCAAGCTTAGGGACCTCAGCAAGCTGAGGGGTATTCTGGCTAATCGAATAAAAAAAAGAAGGTATAGTATGACATTTAAAGAACTGCGCCAAGAAGTTTATGAAACAACCATGATGCTCTGTGAGAATAATCTGATACGTCTCTCCGCAGGAAACATCAGTAAGCATGATGGCGAAGGCCATATTGCTATCACACCGGCCAGTCTGCGCTACGATAGAATGAAGCCGGAAGATATTCCCATCATCGACTTGAATGGCAACATAATCGATGGCGAACGCAAACCCTCATCCGAAACACCAATGCACACCTCCATACTGCGCGAAATGCCTGATATTAAGGGTATCGTCCACACTCACTCGATTTATGCTATTGCTTTTGCCACAACAGGCGTTAATCTGCCAGTTATCTGTGTTGAACTGCTCTCAGTCGGCGGCCCTGTGCCCGTGGCTCCTTATGCTTGCCCCGGCTCTGCCAAAGCCGGCGAGATCGCAGTCGATGAATTCAAATCGCACCCCAATCTTAAATGCCTGATGCTGCGTAATCATGGCTTGTTAGCTATCGGTCCAACATTGTATGATGCCTATCAAAGTGCCGTCAACTTTGAGATCGGTGCCGAGGTCTTTTACCGGGCATCACAGATCGGAACGCCGGCATCCTTTACCAATGAGCAGATAGAAGAGATCTACCGCGTTTATAGCTGAAAATAGACGGCATCACAAAAGGCCAAATGATCGACGGCTGTGCATGCATCGCAATTAATGCCATATGCTTATGCAGGTCAGCAGTATCTCCTTTATCATTCTGCTGACCCGATTTTCAATGAGAGCGTTCCTTGACAGCAAATTGGTCCACACTGGCATCTTTTTGCGGATATCTTATCCTTACTTTCCTCCTGGGCTTATAGCAGGCCCGGCCATATTGATATAGGGATCGTTGTTGAATGAGCTATGGGGTATACATAGCATTTATATTTCACTCTTCATTCCGTTACTGATCCTTGTGGCTGGCGTTCTCTTGTCGGACGCCTCTGTAGAGGGGAACCAAGATTGGCTAAACCAAGTTTGTAGTCCCAGTGAATGAGTTGTTTATTACCGATATCTTAATAGACGCCCATCCAATTGATGTAACTTATTATGGAGGAAGATCATGCCCTATGGTTACCACAATCGAATCCTGCACGTGGATCTAACAAACGGCGCATTTGAAATCGAACAGCCGGGCGAAGCATTCTACCGTAAGTACATGGGCGGCAGCGCCTTGGGAGCCTATTACCTCCTGCGCAACTCCCCGGCCGGGATCGATCCCCTTTCTCCGCAGAACACACTCGTTCTCGCCTTGAGTGTACTTACCGGAGCACCGATCTCTGGTCAGAGTCGCATGACTGCGGTCGCAAAATCGCCCCTAACCCTGGGCATTGGCGATTCGCAGTGCGGGGGATTTTTTCCCGCTGAAATGAAATTCGCCGGATTCGATGCCATAGTGATTCGTGGCCGCGCCCAACGGCCGGTCTACCTGTGGATTCATAATGGAACCGCCGAGATTCTTCCGGCGGATCACCTTTGGGGAAAGCTTACCGGCGAAGTCGAATCACAGATAAAGGATGAACTGGATGACGATAAAATCGAGGTATTACAATGCGGCCCGGCAGGGGAGAACCGGGTACGTTTTGCCGCGCTGATTAGCATGTCGACTCGAGCCAATGGCCGAACCGGCATGGGCGCAGTCATGGGAAGCAAGAACCTCAAAGCAGTCGCTGTCCGCGGCAGCCAAAGACCCCCCATCGCCGATCGGAAGAAGCTGCTTGAACTCGCCCGCTGGGGCGCAGGCAACCTCGAATCCTCTTCCCTATATGGCCTCTCCCAGCTTGGCACAGCCGGCATTGTAAGCTCACAAAATGCTTCCGGGGGACTGCCAACCCGAAATTGGGAGAGCGGAACCTTCGACGGCTGGGAAAAGCTTGATGGAAAAACGATGGCCGAGACGATCTTTACACGTCGCGATACATGCTATGCCTGCACCGTTCGATGCAAACGTGTCGTAGAAACCAACCAAGGGCCTCATCCTCTCAGAGTTCAGTATGGAGGTCCTGAGTATGAAACAATTGCAATGTTCGGTTCAAACTGTGGCATTGATGACCTAGAGGCTGTGGCCTATGCCAACCAGCTCTGCAATATGTATGGAATGGACACAATCTCATGCGGTATGACTATCGCCTGGGCAATGGACTGCTTCGAGCACGGCGTCCTGACTGAGAATGACACCGGCGGCATTGCCCTGCATTTTGGGGATGCCGAAGCCATGGTCCGGATGGTAGAGATGATCGCCCGGCGTGAAGGCTTTGGCGATCTACTAGCCGAAGGCTCCGCTATAGCAGCCAGCAAAATCGGCCGCGGCGCTGCAGACTTGACTCTAACAGTGAAGAACCAGGAGCTTCCGGCTCATATGCCGCAGGTAAAACCTAGCTTAGGCCTTATTTATGCCGTCAATCCCTTTGGCGCCGATCACGAATCATCCGAACATGATTCAACCTATGCCAGATTCCCAGAACGAATGGCCGAACTCGGTCTTACAGATCCGCAGCCCAGCGAAGCTCTCAATGAAGAAAAAGTGCGATTTGCTCTGATCACCCAATACTGGAATTCATGCATGGATTCGGTCAATATATGTCAATTTGTATTCGGACCTTCCTGGCATTTATATTCTCCCAGCCAATTAGTGGAAGCCATGCAGGCAATTACCGGCTGGGATGTTACCCTAAAAGAACTTTTGCGAGTCGGCGAACGGCGACTCAATATGCTTCGGGCGTTCAATGCTCGCGATGGAATTGGCCGAGAAGCCGATGTCCTGCCCAAGAAGCTGAGCCGGGCGCTGAAAGGGGGTAAGAGCGAGGGCCTTACGGTCAATAAAGAGCAGATCGAACAGGCCAAGGATTGGTACTATGCGATGGCTGGCTGGGATGTTAACACTGGCATGCCAACCCGCGAGAAGCTGGATCAAATAGGATTAACCTGGATAGCCGACGAGTTGCATCTTTGAGGATGCTAAAAAACATATTTGCCCATAGAAGAGAGCGGCATATATGATAGAAGATGCTCCGCATCAGTTCCCCATCCTCTTTCTTTCCCTATACCGCCCTGTTAGATAGCTACGATGATCGGTGTATAGCTTTGAACTTTTTCCCCAAATTCCTTTAGCCATTCAGCCGGCTTCGCTGGCTTCCACACTCGGCGAGCGATAGCGGTCAGCAAGATCATTTGTCACGCGCGGTTGGAGATCCCAATTCTCCGATTAATTAATAATTCAAACGCAACTCTTATTAATCTTGGGGGTTTTTTATGAGAGAACCAGGATCTACTACGATCTATTCCATGAAAACTCGAGTTGTTGAATTGCTCTTTTCACTTGAATCATAATAGGAGATTATATGCCTGAGATTGCAATTATTACCGATAGCCTGGCATCTATACCAGATGAATTGGTCGAGAAATATGGGATAAAAGTTGCTCCCCAGATTCTTATTTGGGGACTGGATACATACCAAGATGGCATCGACATCTCGCCGAATGAGTTCTATGCGCGCTTAAAGGAAGCAGATGTAATGCCTACCTCCTCTCAAGTGCCGGTCATGACATTCAAAGAGCTTTTTGATCCTCTAGTAACGGAGGGTGTCCCAATCCTGGCAATTGTAGCTTCAAGTAAGCTCACGATGACCATCAACTCGGCTGAACAAGCGAAAGCGATGTTCCCTGACGCCCAGATTGAAATTGTAGACTCTCTCGGCGCATCTATGTCGCTTGGCTTTCAGGTCCTGGCAGCCTGCCGGGCAGTCGAAGAAGGTAAATCTTTCGAGGATGTCGTTTCCATCGCACGCCGGGCAAAAGAATATACAGGCGTGATCTTTGTTGTGGATACCCTCGAATACTTACATCGCGGCGGGCGAATTGGCGGAGCTTCTCGTCTGCTTGGCACAATGCTGGACCTCAAACCGCTGCTTGAACTTCAAGAAGGCAAAGTCGAAGCTCTTGAACGAATTAGAACCAAGAGAAAAGCAATCAGCCGATTAGTGGATATTATGGAAGAACGAGTTAATGGAACCAGCCGTATTCGATTGGCAGCCTTGCATGCTTCCATGGAAGATGAAGCGCGAGCGTTGCTCGATGAAATCGATCTGCGCTGCTGTCCGATTGAAACGATATTTACCGAGGTCAGCCCCGTTTTAGGCACTCATACCGGCCCTGGAACAGTCGGACTGGCCTACTACACCGGCCCATGACCGTTACTTCGCTCTGCCAAAGATGACTCTGTCTCTCTCTTTTTTCACTCTGAGGGAACGCGACGAAGAATCTCTGGGATCATGCCATTATTAGGATGGCCCTAGGGATTCTTCGCTCCGCTCAGAATGACATTAATAGGCAATTTCTTTCCATGCTGCGCCTATGATGATATGTTGACGGAGGATTCATTTCTGCCATTTAAGGCGATCGCTTTCCCCTCTTTGTCATTCTGAATAAGCACAGCGAATGAAGAATCCCTGGAATCCTGCAACCATAAGCCATTAGCTACATCCATGGCAAGCATCTTGCATCACTTCGCTTACAGACAATATTCCCGCACATGCGGAAAATGATTCTTGGAGATGACTATAGGTTTAAATAAATGGCGTCTTTTCAATAAGACTGCCGAATCTTCACCTAGAGAAATAGATCAGCAAGATCTTATTGGATTTAGAAATTTCGCAGCGGCGAGATACATTGCTCGCGCAGCATGCATTTGCCACATAATTTTATGCTGCCTGCCTAGCCAAAGAGAGCCAAGGTTGAGATAGATGACTTTGCACATACCAGAACCTAAAACCTCACCTTTCGAAATCCAAACATGCTCATTTAATCGCTGTCACGAATCAATGACCCTATGTTACGTTTCTAACATTCGTCAAGCCAGGAGCGGTGGCTGATGGCTCTATACGGCAAAGGCTATTTTCTCTGGCAAATCCCTAAGGTTGAAAGAGGCGACCCCATTGCGATTACCACCCGCGCCGTGGATGCCGGCATCTCGCACATCCTAATCAAGATCGCTGACGGTTCAAATTGGGTATACAACTACGATCGAGATACCAAATTCGATTATGTTCCCCCGCTACAGAACGCATTACATGATGCAGGGATACAAGTCTGGGGATGGCATTATGTTCGCGGGGATAACCCGATCGGTGAAGCGCGGCTGGCGATTCATCGCATGCAAGGCCTAAGACTCGATGGCTATGTAGTCGATGCCGAAAAGGAGTATCAAAAAAGAAATAAAGACATCGCTGCACGTCGCTTTATGCAAGAGATCCGCGCTAGCTTCCCGGATATTCCAATTGCGCTTAGCAGCTATAGATATCCACGTGTCCACCATCAGCTGCCATTTGAGGCTTTCCTAGAGATGTGCGACTTTGCGATGCCGCAAGTGTACTTCGAGCAAAAGCATAACCCGGATGAACAATTAGAAATCTGCGCCGAACAGTATATGTCCCTCAACTCTGCTCGCCCAATAATTCCAACAGGTCCAACCTATAGCCATGCCGGATGGCGGCCTTATGCCGACGATATTACTCGTTTCATGCATAAAGCCCAAGAAATGGGCTTAGACGCAGTAAATTTCTGGTCCTATGACTACGCCACTCGGCCAACCATGTCTGATCTATGGAATGCAGTTAGTGATTATGAGTGGCCGAACGAAAAACCCACCGCCGACATGCCCGAAAGGCTGATAGGCCGAATGAACCAGAGCAATTTCGCCCATGTAGCCGACCTATATAACGACAATGCCGCCCACGTAAATGCAGCCAGGACAGTTGTCGGAAAGCAGGCTATTGCCCATTGGTACGATAATCTCTTGAATACATTACTACCCGGCGCCCAATTCGAGATGACCGGAAAGACCTCAAGCCAGAACACGCGCCATTTTACTTGGACAGCATCCAGCGATAAAGGGAATGTCCTGGATGGCAAGGATACGATTGGCTTGCGTGATGGCCGAATACAATACCACTATACATACTTCACAATCAGCCAATCTGTTTAATAAGCTAGAGAGAACCGGTAATAAGAAAAGCCGCGTCGCACGGAGCGTTTTCGTATATAGGCACGCAAAGGGGCGCTGTATGCAGCACCCCTTCTAAACCATACATGTATTTATTCTTTGACTGCACTGAAAAAAGGCCAAATACGAGAATGGAGACGGTTTATAGGGGGCGTGGGCTTTGCCCACACCCCATATATACCCCCTTTTTTGCTAATGGTGGCTGCTTTTTTCAGTGGACTCATTCTTTATATAACGATATTAACCAGCCGTTTTGGCACAACGATGATCTTGCGCGGTTCTTTTCCAGCCATGAAGCGTTGTACAGTTACGCTAGCCAGCGCCTGGCGTTTAGCCTCCTCATCATCGATGTCCGCAGGCACAAGTATCCGATCACGAACCTTGCCGTTTACCTGAACGATAAGCGTGATTTCTTCTTTCTTCGCCATTTCAGGATTAAATACCGGCCAAGGTTGAACATGGATTGAGTAGGGCTTTCCCAGACGAGACCATAGCTCTTCAGCAATATGCGGTGTGATTGGAGCCATCAATAAGAGCAACCCTTCAATGGCTTCATTGAACGCCGGATCACCACACAAACCCGCGTCCCGAGCAGCATAGATCTCATTCGTCAGCTCCATCAGCCCTGAAATCACAGTATTGAACTCAAAATGCTCCAAGTCGTGGGTCTCTTGGCGAATAGTCTCATGTAATTTGCGCAGTAATTTACGAACTTGCTCTGGATCGCTGTCGGTGGAATCCGCGTTAGCTGTCTCAAGCACGATAGCCCAAACCCGATGCAACCATCGAATAACGCCGTGGATGTTCTTTGTACTCCAGGGGCCGCCCTCTCGCCACCGATAGCCGAACATTAGATAGGCGCGGACAGAATCGGCACCATATTTCCGCAGCTGCTCATCCGGGTCAATTACATTGCCTCGCGATTTGCTCATCCGTTGACCATCAGGGCCTAAAATTTGTCCTTGATTGCGCAACTGCATCATCGGCTCTGGACCCTTGGCGATGCCTAGATCGCGCGCCGCCTTATGAAAGAAACGAGAATAAATCAGATGCATGGTGGCATGTTCGGCGCCGCCGGTATAGGTATCCACCGGCATCCAATAATCATATTCCTTCTGGTCGAAAGGCCTTTGATCATCCAGCGGATCGAGATAGCGCAAGTGATACCATGACGAGCAGACGAATGTATCCATGGTATCGGTCTCTCGCTCGGCCTTGCCGCCACATCGTGGGCAAGTTGTATTCCTCCAAGTTGGATGCAGCTTTAATGGGCTTTCTCCGGTCGGCCGCCACTTGACGTCATCCGGCAACAGCACCGGCAATTGGTCCTCAGGAATTGGAACAATGCCACATTTGGGGCAATAAATAATCGGAATCGGAGCGCCCCAGTAGCGCTGGCGTGAGATTAGCCAATCACGTAGACGATAATTGACCGCCCGCTCACCACTCCCGCGCTCCTCTAGATAGGCAATGGTCCTATCAAAGGATTGATCCCCCGGGGTCCCGCTCAATGGTCCCGAGTTGATCATGATGCCATTAGCAATGACCGCTTCCGGCATTGTCGCTCCATCCAGAGAATCGATTCCTTCGGGCAAAATCACCGGCCGAATCTCGATGTCATATTTTCGCGCAAATTCAAAATCGCGTTGATCATGAGCTGGTACAGCCATAATCCCGCCGGTGCCATAAGTCATCAGCACGTAGTCGGCGATCCAAACTGGGATTCGCTCGCCATTCACGGGATTGATTGCATACCCGCCGGTAAAAATGCCGGTCTTCTCTTTATCAACCGTTTCACGTTGAATATCAGTCTGACGGACTGCCTGCTCGACGTAGGACCTCACGGCTTCGGTCTTCTCAGGGATGGTCAGCTTCTGAACCAATGGATGCTCAGGGGCCAGCACCATAAAGGTAGCTCCCCAAAGCGTGTCTGGACGGGTGGTGAATACTTCAATCGCATCTCCGTCTTCAGTATTAAATTTCACCCGCGCGCCCTCGCTCCGACCGATCCAGTTTTTTTGCAGCAGCTTGATATGCTCAGGCCAATCGAGGTGAGAGAAGTCGAGCAGCTCATCGGCGTATTTGGTAATCCGAAAGAACCATTGCTCGAGGTCTTTCTTAATCACCGGCGTTCCGCAGCGCTCACAAACTCGTCCTTCCCCAACCACCTGCTCACGGGCAAGAGTTGTATTGCAGTGCGGGCACCAATCCACCGCCGATCTCTTTCTATAGGCCAGCCCATTCGTAAATAGCTTCAGGAAAAACCATTGTGTCCACCGGTAGTAACTCGGGTCTGCCGAGATCGCTTCACGCCGCCAATCGATCATAGCGCCCATGCTCTTTAGTTGCTTGCGCATGCGAGCAATATTGGCATAGGTCCATTCCTTTGGATGGATATTCCGCTGAATGGCCGCATTCTCCGCTGGCAACCCAAACGCATCAAACCCCATCGGAAACATCACATTGTATCCGCGCATATGCATATAACGGGCGCGCGCATCGGAAGGCGTCATTGCATACCAATGGCCGATATGAAGATCACCGGATGGATAAGGCAGCATAGTCAATGCATAATGCTTCGGACGTGAGGGATCAATATCAGCGTTATATAGTCCATCATTCGCCCAACGCTCTTGCCAACGCGGCTCAATTTCAGCCGGATCATAACGATCGATTTTCGGCCATTCCTTTTTGCTTTTCTTTTGCTCTTTCACTCTTGCTTCCTCCTCAGATAAAGCCGAAGCTCAGCGTTG
>DAOVFE010000118.1 GCA_030673085.1 Anaerolineales bacterium
CATCCCCCATTGCGGGAATTTTGCCCCTTCGGGTGCGGGTTTTGTTTAAATATTCGCTCAGGACTATCGCCCTGCAGTGCCTACGGCCCTGGCCATTCATCCCCTAAGCAAGCTGAGGGGTATTCTGGCTAATCGAATAAAGGACTACGGTTTATCACTAAAGCCTTCACGTAAAATTTCCACCAATCGCTGATCGATCTTACTTTCTGCAGTAGTTTCATCATCCGGACCGTGAAAAAGACCAAAGGCCTGCGGATCACTGTCCCGATAACTCCAAAGCGCCCAGCCCAATCCATATTGATTCATGATTGCGATTTGATCCTCAATGACACGGTATCCAGAATCGTCCGGCGCGTGTCGCATTGAGCCAAACTCCCCCACCCATAGCGGCACGTTGTTAGACTTCGCCCATTCTAGAAAAGACTTCATAACTGCTTCCAGAGAGCTACGATCATACTCCGCCCAGATATTGCGATAGCCATGCAGCGCCAAGCCATAGGCGCCCCACTCCGGCCCGTGGTTCTCTCCGCACACCCATCCACGGATGCGGAATTCTTTGCCTGCGTCTGCCGGGATAAGCGGCTTGGTGAGAACCCAATCAGATTGCAGCCATATGGCATAATCCCCCCGGCCTTCGATCGTCAAGCTACGGCTGCCGGTATGCGCCTTAGTGCTCCAGCTTCCGCTGTAATCACCCTCGCTTTCAAAGTTCCAATTAGCCGGGTAACCGCCTCCGTGCATCCAGCCCTCTTCCTCTGCGCCCGGATTTAGTAAAGGCCATTGTTCGCCGTCCACCAGCACTTCAATGTCATCGAACCAAACCCGCCCCGCGTCGCCCCAGGCAAAAGGCCCAACGGCAAGCCAATCGGCGTTAGCCGGGGCAGCGAGCGGGCCGCTGTCAAAATAAATCCAACCATTTGTATCATCCTCCAGGATGGCGCCCTCCACATTGGCTATCCATTCGATATCCTCTAATACTAATCCGGGATAGCTGGAGACAGCGGGCATAGAAGTATCGCCTATCCAATCGGCGCCAGCGTGGGTGACGCTGAAAGGTGAATAGTCGTGGAAGGAATAAACCAAGTTAGATTCCTCCAACAGCTCGAAACCGCTACCGGAGAGCGCATCTTCTATAAAAATTATGTGTCTAGAATCTACTGCACGGATAGCATCTACCGTATGCTGCGCCAGCTCCCACCACCGGGCCGGATCATCCGGTTCAGGCTCGTTGTAGATGTCGTAGCCAGCGATTATTGGCTCATTATGATAGTGCCGCGCGATTTCCGCCCATAATTCAACCAAATGCTGCTGTGCCGCCGGATCATCCCATATGAAGCCGTCCAACACATCATCATCGCCTGGCACAATATGCATATCGAGCACGACATAGATATCGTTGGCGCGGCACCACTCCAGGTAGCGATCGATAAGCTCATAGCCGATACCATCCTCAAAATAGCGCCAATGAAGACCCAGCCGAATAACGTTGGCTCCCATCTCTGCCAGCAGCTTAATATCATCCTTCGTTCCGTAATCTTGAATCACATCCGGATCCCACCGATATAAGTAGTAGAAAGTATCCATATTGACGCCGCGCAAAATGACAGGATTGCCGTCACCATCCACAATCTGCTGCCCCTGTACACGCAGGAAACTAATATCAGACACAGTCGAGGTCGCCTCGACAGGAGCAGCCATCGGAGTAACATCGGGAGCAGCAATAGTAGTAGCCATGATGAAATCACAACTGGCTAGTAAAACTATGGCTATTAAACCAATACTCAAGATCGAAAGATTTCGCCTCATCCGCCAATATCACCTCAATCTATATTTAGAGCTGCATATTTCGATGCAGTTTCATCTGCTTCTTAAAAATCAAACGCTAATGAAATCTGTCTATCTTCGATGAGGAAACCGGTAGAAATTCCATCCTGCAGCAAATCCATAATGGTCTCTGGAAATTTCCTGTTATCGTCATCACATAGTAGCATCACTAGTCGGAAATCCTCGCTACTATGCAGTTCGGAATCGGCTGGCTAGCCGGTTCCTTTTCTCGTTTTCCTCAACCCCTTCACAAAATTGATGGCCGGGACCTCATTCATATACTGTTGATATTCATCTCCCCATTTCCTTTCTATATTTGGGGGGTTTTCAGCTCATTCATATAGATAATTGGTTTAACCTCGCCACTGAGCATGTTCCTTAGCGAAGAAAGCCGCTCTCTCTGCATCTGTCATTTCGGCAAAGGAAATATTCAATTCCGCGCCCAGTTCCTCAACCGCCTTCGCCAGGGCATTCGCCAAATAATCCCAGACCACTGCTGGTATGCCCATGAACGGCAGAACCAAGATCAGCGATGCTTCCTTCATCTCCGGCGAGTAATCCACATCCCGGACCATTCCCAGATCGAATAGTGTTGCGGCGATCTCCGGATGTTCCACTGTATAAACGGCTTGGACCACGTCGTCTCTCGTAACCTATTGAGGCATGCTTTTCACCTTTCTTCATGGATAGTATCTCTTTCATCTAAAGCTTCGTAATGGCTTGCGCTTTCAGATATTTTCCCATTCCTCTATAGAGCTATAGCTTCCTTTTCCTTTGTAAAATATCCACTGCCAACGTGATTGGCGGCAGCACATCTACAGGCCATACGTTCCAGAGAATTTCTTTCATACAGCCGGATAATGAATTGTAGTTAAAAAGGGGTACCGGCATGATTTTGTGAACTCATACCATTTTCCACATTATCTAATCAAAACACCGCGTACAAAGCGCTTCCTTGTCCTAAAATGATTCGGTAAAGATGCCTACTTCCGGATGGCGCTCGCCAAACTTTGTTACAAGCGCATCCAGGATTTCGTCGCGATCTTTAGCCTGTCCCTCCATCCTTTTGATCAACTCATACGCCAAAAAGACAGTTGACGTTGAGATTTCAGAAACAAAAGTGGATGATCCCTGAAGCCAAATCAACAGACCAAACACCTCATCCAGTTCTTGGCTAGTGGCTCCGGCGGCATATGCTTTAATCAATTCTCGTGTGGCCTGGCGCATCCGCCCAGCGCCAATGCCGACGCCAAAAGCTATTAGATAGAGATTCTTTTGATCAATCGCGGCCTCTTCGCGTTGATAAATGCGCTTCCATACCTTCAAATACTGATTGGCAATGAAGGGATCCACTTGTTTGAACTTAAGAATTCCCAATGGCTGCAGTGGCGGTCTTCCAGAGGGCTCACCCTTCGGAATAGCCGCTTTGTAGAAGTAAACATGATACTCGTCTTGGCTCTCTTCTATTGTTTCATGTTCAAAGCCCATATCGCCGAGTGCCGAGTAGAGCGGCGCTGGTTCAAAGCTCTGGATAATGCACAGTCCCTGGCCTACTTCCATAACCTCCGCCTTCTTTTGGATCATCGGCAGAAAGTTACCTCGCAAGTTACGCACGTCTATTATTTCAAACTCGTCTTTCTTTGTCATCCATTCGTTCATCGTAATGTAGTCTCATTTCTCAGATTAGCGTATACCGCCATATTCCTCGGGCAGTGATAGAAGAATCATTTACTTCATTTATATATTTTCATTGCAGACTTCCACGCCCTAACCTAATTGCTATTGCCAGCCTTCTTCCGCCGGCATTCAGGGCAGTAGCCCGACAAGGTTAATGAAACCCCCGTGATCTCAAAATCATTCTCTTCAGCTAAACGACTCATCAGCTCCTTGCCGAATGGGCACTGGAATTCAATAACTTTGCCACAGCCCCGACATACCATGTGATGATGATCTTGACGTTTGATCTCATAGTGATAGCGATCGTTGCCCAAGTCTATCCCCTCAACCAGCCCCTCTTTTTTCAATACCTGCAACGCCCGATATACAGTGGAGAGACTCATGCGAGGGGATTTCTGCTTGGCCAGACGGTATATTTCTTCGGCTGCGATGTGCCCTTTAGTCTGGTTGATAATATCCAGGATGAGCACTCGCTGTCGAGTGACACGCTTCCCTGACTGACGCAACATCTTCTCAGCCTTGATCATGTTTTTTAATATCTCCTCTTGTCCGTCCTTTATCCGTTTTGCAAATGGTTTGCACTAAGATTAAACTAGAAAAGTTCAATATTGCCAAGCAATGAAACCAAAGAATGACCGGCTGATAAATATCGGCATGATGACTTCGTTTCCTTATTGCATTGATGATGTAAAATCTTCATTATACTGACTATATTTTCAGATCATTTACCCCATGACGTAACTCAGGCGAACCTCTTTGCCAGCAGCTTGGCCGCTGGAAAGATGAAAATCGGAATAAAAGCAGTAAGAAGGATTATGTCTACAACGATGTTAATATTCCCATTTATCCCCAAGGCATAATTTAACCCATCAACAGTGTAGGTAAGCGGCAGCAGGTAGGCAAGATGCATTAACCCGACTGGCATAGCCGATATTGGATAGACAACACCACAAAGGAATATCATTAAAAAGCGGGGGAAATTGAGCAAAGTCTGGGCTTCAAATACCTCTTTCACCATAACACATAGCAAAGCGCCAAGAGAGGAAAAGACCAACAGAGAGGGAAGTAAAATCAGTGCAAGATAGAGCATATTTACCTGGGGCCTGAATAGAAGTATTGAGCTCGAGGTCACTAATCCAGTCATTATGAGGCCAAAAATCACGCCTCCAAGCGCTTTTCCCAGCAGCACCGCAGGCAAGCTGATTGGAGCCAGGAGCAACCTTTCCAAGGACCCAAGGCGAAGCTCTAGATTGATCACTACCGCCTCCGCCGCGGTAGTGCTAAAGAGAACGGTCATAGCAATAAGCCCAGGCAGCAACTTCTCAAAATCCTGGGGGCTCCTTAAATAGAAGGCTAAAATCCACGCTACTGGAAATACAATACCCCAACTGACAGCAGGTGGTTTCAAATAATAAGTCTTCATATCTTTAAGCGCTATGTAATAGATTCCCCGCAGGTTGTCCTTCCACATCTTACTTGACCCCCTTTTCCACAAGCATCACCTCGGGAGCAATTCCGGTAAGCTGGACAAAGGCATCCTCCAGAGTCGGGCTGGTGGTACTAATGAAGACAATCTCCAATCCCTTTTGGCTGGCGTATGTGAAAACAGCCTGTACAATGTCAGGCATGCTCTCACCATAAAGACGAAAGCCGGCACCTGACCTTTCAACACGATAAACACTCTCTAGCCCCTCGAGTTCCATTACCTCGGTGGGCATAGGAGCAAAGCGGACCTCGCAGGCATGCTCTGCCTTGACTCTCTGCTTCAGATTATCTGGCGTATCTATAACAATAATCCTCCCCTGAAGCAGAATGGCGATACGGTCGCAGAGCATGGCTGCCTCCTCCAGGTAATGAGTGGTGAGGAACACGGTCACCCCACGACGGTTAAGTTCTCGGACAAGCGATCGTAGTGAGCGAGCATTTACCACATCGAGCGCTACGGTGGGTTCATCTAGGAAAATTAGCTGCGGATTATGAATCAAAGCCGCGGCAATCGTAAGCGAGCGCTTCATACCCTTAGAGAGGGTAGCAAAGTGGGCGTCTTTCTTCTCCAAGAGGCCAAATGTTTCAAGGAGCTCCTCGGCCCGTCTTTTCCTTTGCTGACGGGGAACGCCGTAGAGTTGAGCGGCAAATATCAAATTATCCTGGGCGGTCAACTCACCGTAGAGATTGGAGTACTCGGGCACAACCCCAAACCCCTTCTTCGCCTCGACAATCTCAGATCCAATATCATATCCCAAGACCCGGATAGCGCCGGCGCTGGGCTGAGATAGACCGCTGAGCATACGGATAGTGGTGGTCTTGCCCGCTCCGTTGGGACCCAGGAAGCCAAATATCTCCCCTCTTCTCACCTCGAAATTAACCTGGTCAACAGCCAGAGTCTCGCCATAGTATTTAGTCAGGTTCAGCGCTTCAATTGCAAAGGTTTTGTCCATTTCTCTTCCCTCGAACCACTGTGTTTGGACTACTTGCTACACCACCCCCACATTTTTCAGCTTAGGGTCTATGATCTCTTCCAGCGCATAACCAAACAGGGCAAAAGACACAATCAATAGGCCAATGCA
>DAOVFE010000257.1 GCA_030673085.1 Anaerolineales bacterium
GCTGAGTTATAGGTGCCGCTGTGTTTGCTGGTGATGGTAATTGCCAAGACGTCCTCGCCCTTTTCCTTAGCTTCCTGGTAGAACTTGGCAAACCGGGCGGGGCTAGGCTGGGAAGAAGTGGGCATTATTCCTAGTTCTTCGATCTTGTTGTAAAACGCGTCTCGGTCAATGTCGATATCTTCTTCGTAGGTCTGATCCCCAAATTGGATCGATATCGGCGCAATCTGAATATGGTGCTTTTCAATTAGATCATCAGTTAAGTTACAGGTGCTGTCAGTTATTATTTGCATAATGTTCCTTTTTCTGGATTCTTATCAGTATGTCACCATATAAAACACAATTCCCGGCAATAAGTTCCGTGATTCGAGCTTTCTCCTCTTAGTGGGCGCTTATAACGCCGGCTTGATCGGGGTCTGTGAGACGGTGCCGGAGATGAAGTACTGCCCGGGATATCCGCTAACCCGAGTGGTTGGGGCCTACATGCTGGTCCAAGCCAAGGGGCTCGCCTTACTTTTGGAGCGGTTGGATTAATTAGATCCTGCTATCTTTGTTAAATTAGAGTTTATTCGATTAGCCAGAATACCTCTCAGCTTGCTGAGGTCCCTAAGCTTGCTTAGGGGATGAATGGCCAGGGCCGTAGCCACTGCAGGGCGATAGTCCTGAGCGAATATTTAAACAAAACCCGCACCCGAAGGGGCAAAATTCCCGCAATGGGGGATGTCACTAAAGGACATCCCTAAAGGAATTTTGAGGGTTTTGTCATTTACTATGGGAAAGATCAATCAGGAGGCCGATCCGAGCTGCAGCAGCATAAAGATGCTCAACATCATTTTTGCGGATAACCACGTTTGTTTCGCTGAGAACTTCTCTCAAGTATCGACGAGTGCTGCGATTGTTACGCAGTCGATGCAGCATCTCGGGGCTTTTTAATCGCAATACTATAAGATGTTCTATTCGGGCTTCGGTTCCTTTTTCCTCCCAACGCTGGATGGTCTTAGCCAATGAAGATGGCAGTTTAACGCCTTCAGCGCTGCGGAGCAGGGCGAGAATCTGGGTAACACTCAATCCTTGCTCCAGGGCGAGGCTAAGCGAGGCCGGCGTCACTTGGAAACAATAGGCATGATGATCTAGTTTTTGCCATTCTGTAAAGCGGCTGATCTGGTATCGCCAAGCCCGATGTCCGCTTCGGGGAATGATAATTTTCCCATCGGCTCGGATCACGGGCAGACCAGTTTCGTCTGCTGAAGATGGTGCTTTGTCTTTTAGTAATACTGAAGATGCTGGAGTCAAACGGAACGCGGCTGCCATCTTGCATTCTTCTCGAGTAGCTAAATCTGTTGCACCGAGCCAATGCAATGGACCACAGATCGTATAGCGGATAAGTGCGCCTTCGATTGCACTCCAATATTGGAAGCCGCGCAGGAACTTGAGGGTTGAAGCCGAACGCAGGTACCAGGAATCGAAGTCACCTGCAGTTCTTTGGAAGGCGGGCTGATGATCTTCAGTGGCGGAGATAAAGGAATCTAGATCCCACCAGGCGCCAGGAGGGATATTTCCCAAGAAATTAAGAATGGCATGCCGGCCAGCGAGTGGATCATTAGGCCAGCTTTCGTTGGCGCAATTGATATCGGGGGTGTGGGCGAGATCATTCCAGGCAACCGAGTTCTTCCAAGCGGATAGGAGCCATGCCAGGACATCGCCCCGGTTGGCTTCAAGTAAAGGCCGGACGGATTCTGAAAATGGCGCGATTGGTGGTGGTGAAAGGATTCCTTTCTGGTCGAGCAGGTTAATCAGAAGGGGGAGCGATTCGGGCTGGATAAGGAATGGTGTCAGCTCTTGCTGACGTTGTTTTGGAAGCGGGAGCGAAACGGCGGGTTGCCGGCGTAGGGCAGCTAGAATAGTTGTTGTGTCATCCACTGCAGCTGAGGTTCCGGCGAGAATACTAGCCGGGGGTTGGCTAGGCCGCCCAAAAGGCGCTTCCTGTTCGTTGGGTTGCATCGGAAACAATCGGCGCAAATCACTAGGGATGAATGCGAATTCCTGAGGCCCGCTTGGAGTATCGGAAAAACGACGGGCGATTAAGCCATAATACCAGAGCGATTCGACGGGGGAGATGGGGTTTCGCCAGGGTTTTTCGCGATCACGCCGTCCCGGCCCCATTTTGCGGATCTCGCCAAAGCGGCGGGCAAGATCAGCAAGGGCCACGCGCCCATTATTGCGATTGATAAAGGCAAGAGCTTCGTGGACCGTTTGAGGAAGACCTTCGACGATTTCTGAAGCCAACGCCGGATCGAGCATCATTTTCACAAGGCGCTTGGAAACTTGCAATGCCGGCCCAGGGCTCAAGTCGATGCCCCATAGCTCAGCAATGATGGCTAAGCGTCCTATATCCTCATCTTGCAGCGTTTGCAAGAGTTCCTGCATGCTATACTCTGAAGTTATTAGGTGCCGACGCTAACCGGCATAGAAGATATTATAGGATAAATTCTACTGCGCCTGGCACGATTCTGGCCAGCAATTGATCGATGTCGGAATCGAAATCCGCAAAGACATCGCCATCTGCATAAACCGTTATCGGGCGATCTGCATCTAATTAGAGATGCCGGAAATATCCGAGACGAGCATCCTTGCATTGGGTATGGGTACCAGTCAGGGCTTGAAGCAATAAACGAAGTATCTTTAGCCGTGAGACATTAAAGATCATGGCATAGTCAAAGATGCCATCATTGACCTGGTCGCTAGGGGCAATAAAGCAGCCGTCGCCTTCTCGCTCGCCATTGCACATTGTTAGCATCAAGAGTTCTTTCTCTATAGGCACCGAATCGATCATTATTTTCATATACAGTGCATCGTGATTCTATTAGATTAGCCAGAATACCCCTCAGCTAGCTAAAGGGATGAATGGCCGGGGCCGTAGGCACAGCAGGGCGATGATGGCGCGTTGTAAGCCTTTGCGCTTCTGTGTATCAGTGTATAGTACCATTTTTAACATATAGAAAATTGACTTAAGCTGCAACACTGCGTAGAGTATATCAAGAGAGCCTTTGGAGAGAACGGACTGCAAGTCTCCGTCAGCCGCTGATATTCCAGCGTAATTGCCCGGACGGGGCAAGGGGGGAACGGCCGGGTTTAGTTTTCGCCGACTGCTGGAAATATGCTCTTCCCTGCGGCAGAAGCAACGATGGGGGATTCCGGCGAGAGCGGCAGTGCCGGCTGTCTTTTCTATATCCAAGGGCTCTTTTCTTTTTATTTATTCGATTAGCCAGAATACCCCTCAGCTTGCTGATGTCCCTAAGCTTGCTTAGGGGATGAATGGCCAGGGCCGTAGGCACTGCAGGGCGATAGTCCTGAGCGAATATTTAAACAAAACCCGTACCCGAAGGGGCAAAATTCCGCAATGGGGGATGTCCCTAAAGGACATCCCTAAAGGAATTTTGAGGGTTTTGTCATTTA
>DAOVFE010000337.1 GCA_030673085.1 Anaerolineales bacterium
TACGGCTCAAGATCACACAGCAATCCCTTAAGGTAATGGAAATTCTTATGGGCGAACGCGAGCCGGATGCCGAGGAAACGCTCTAGCCCATTGCGAAGTTAATCGCTAACACACAAGTAGATAGCTTAAGGATTAAAATGAGCAGGAGGCGCATAATACATAATTGATTGCCCAAACGCGAGATAGTTAGTGGTATATATTGTATGTGGGCAAAGCCCACATACCACACATATCCCCTTTTCCAAACGGCGGCTGCTTTTTTTAGTAGAATCATAATCGACAAAAGGATTTCAGGATGAGAAAAAGAAGACTGGCTCGATTTAGTCTACTAATGCCAATCGGGTTGATTTGCCTATTAATCCATGGATGTGCATTGCTAGATATAGCTTCGCCCACGCCCAAGGATATGATAGTCACCTCAACGCCATTTCATTCGCTCACAGATACTCCAAGCCCTAGCCTTGTCCCCGCGATCCCGACTACACCGACGTACGTCCCAACTGCCGGCCCAACCTCCCTACCTGAGCCGACGACCACCGAGCTCGCCCCAAAAATAACTATCACTATTCTTTATGACAACAATCCATTCAGCGAGCAACTAGAAACAGCCTGGGGCTTCTCCTGTCTGGTCGAGGGGTTGGAGAAAACCATTCTTTTCGATACCGGAGGCGATAGCGCCATGCTCTTGCGCAATATGAACAAGTTGGGAATTGATCCGCAGAGCATCGACGTCGTCGTCATCTCACACGTCCACATCGATCATGTCGGCGGGCTTTCTGGCTTCCTCCAGCAGAATAACGACGTGACCGTTTATTTGCCGCAATCGCTGCCGGATAGCATTAAGAATTCGGTAAGGAATGCCGGAGCAACACTCGTCGAGGTTCACGAGCCGGTTACTATCTGCAATCGGGCCTATTCGACCGGTGAGCTTGGCGATTGGATAAAAGAGCAATCTCTGATCATTGAAACTAATAAAGGATTAATAGTAATTACCGGCTGCGCCCATCCGGGAGTAGCGAACATCGCCGGCGAGGCCAGCCGGCTGCGGAATGACAATGTCTATCTTGCCTTGGGAGGTTTTCATCTATGCTGGATGAATACCCTTCAAATAAAGAGCATCATTAAGGACGTTAAAAGCGCCGGCGTGACATTGGCGGCTCCTTGTCATTGCTCTGGCGATCTGGCTCGAAAGACTTTTGAAAAGGAATTCGGCGATAATTTTATACTTGTTGGCGTAGGCAAACGCCTGGAAATCGCCCCCTGAGTGTAAAACCGGCAACATTGCAAGTGTTTTATTGATCATTGCCTGAGCTGGAGTTATAAAACAGGCATTCATTCTTTAGCCGAGAGATTTGGTTAATATGAAGCTGCTTCTTAATGGACCATTTTTAAAGCATGTCTGAATGCATTGAAAAAAGCCCTTTCTCAAATTTAGGCTCTATTCAGAATAGTGAGGATGTTGAAAAATATATTTGCCTATAAAAGAGTGTGGTGTATAGGGGGTGGAAGCTCCGCTTCCACCCCACATATACTATCATTTCGGCAAGTGAAGAACCCCGCAGCTTGCTGCGGAGTTCTTCTAAGGAAAAAGCCATAATGGGGGAGGTAGCTCCCAAACCCGCACTTTCTACTCATCCCCACAGCAAGTTGTTGGGTTTCCTGGCTTTTTCCCATGATTCCTCTCTTTTTCAACACTTGCATAGTTATATTTGACACCGGATAGAATATTAAAAGCTTTGCCTTCAATTTTAATGAAACGAGGTATTACTTGCTGAAGGAAATGGTGAAATTAATGGCTGCGGGCATTGGCATGGGCTGGGGTCCCTGCCTGGCGATTTCCGGGCCGGTATTACTGCCTTATATCGCAGCCACAAAAGACAACTGGCGTGAAGGTTTAAAAGCGAGCGCAGCTTTTTCCCTCGGACGGCTCATTGCACTAGCCATCCTGGGCGGGCTGGCAAGCGTAGCCTTTGCTTCCATTAATCGACTTTTCCCTCCTTTTCGGTCGGGTTATCTCTATCTCGTTATGGCTGTTTTCATAGTATTCATAGGCGTACTTGTTTTGATGGGCAAAGGATTCAAAGCACCTTTTCATCTCGTTCTTCAGGAGCAGATCCTAGAAAAGGGCATTTCGAGCATACTCTTGATCGGCTTCCTTATTGGCATTTTACCCTGTGCAACACTCGTCGCTATCCTTACCTACATCGCCTGTACCGTAACCAATCCAATTCACGGAGCCATCTATGCCATCTCATTTGGAGTGGGAACAATCATTCCCTTGCTGCTGCTCGGCCCTCTAACTGGCTTCCTCCCTGAGAAGATATTTAAATCGGCCAGGCACCTCAGAATCTTTCGGGGAGTATGCGGTGGGATACTTATCCTCTTCGGCCTTCAACTTTTATATTCCACCTGGCACTTGCTTCAATCATTTTAGTCTACATTGGTCTTATTAATTCTGAAGAAGAACAACAAACCGTCCCAAATTGGGACGGTTTTTACATTCATTCGCTGCTTAAAAATATCTGCAGTAAGGTGCCCCCACGGGGACTCGAACCCCGGTTTTGGCCTTGAGAGGGCCACGTCCTGGGCCACTAGACGATGGGGGCTAACGGACGATATTCTACCATGTTCACTAATTCGCCGTCAATTAGACGTGT
>DAOVFE010000449.1 GCA_030673085.1 Anaerolineales bacterium
ATTAAATCAGCCGCAGGCTAATTTCAGGCCAGTTCTTTCTAAAAGATTTTATACTAGGGCAGTTCTATATGGCGGCCAATCCAAGACAGGATGGCCGCCATTTCTGATGCGTTCTACGAAATTGCCGCAAGAACGCAATCAGGATGGATGAGGATGTTAAGAAGAGAAATCATTTGCTAGCGCACTCTACACATCTTGGATGATGATAATGTGTCACTTTCTTTGAAAATCTATTCCTTGGCATGAAAACAGAAGGCGAGATTAATTGGAGGCGCGGGTCGACGCTGGCATGGCCGGGATTCAACCATTGCGTTTGGAGAGTCGCGCACTAGCTGCTGTGGAGGATACTTTTAAGGACTGAGCAGACTCGATTTACTTGAGTCTCGGTCATAATGCTGGAGAATGGAAGGGCCAGGCTCTGCCTGCCCAGGGACTCGACAATGGGATAATCGCCCGGCTGGTATCCAAATCTATCGGCCATGAAGCGCTGGAGATGAATCGGGGCAAAGTAAGGCCGGGATGGGATTTGCTCCTTGGCTAGAGCGTGAATGATAGCGTCTCGGTCGATAGACTCGGCGAATCGCACCACGTAGACAAACCAACTGAGCCGAGTAGTGCTGGGAATTTCTCGGGGAGGCTCAACGCCGTCGATCTCGGCCAAGCGCTCGCTGTACCATCCGGCAACGCATTCCCGTTTCGCCAAAAGGGTATCAAGGCGGCTCATCTGAACTCGCCCCAGGGCGGCGCTCATTTCATCGAGGCGGTAATTGTAGCCAAGAAAAGTATGCGCCAGCCAGGTGTCTCCCGGCGCGCGACCCTGACTACGGAGAGCTCGGATTAACAATGCCCAATCATCGCGATTGGTGACAATCATCCCGCCTTCGCCCGTCGTGATCTGCTTATTGGGATAAAAGGCGAATACCCCTATATCGCCCAACATTCCGGCCGGCCGATTTTTATAGGTGGCGCCAAGCGCCTCGCATGAATCTTCAATCAAGAACAGTCCGTACTGCTGTGCAATCGTGTTTAATCGATCATAATCTGCCGGCTGTCCAAAGACATCAACGGCCAGGATTGCTTTCAGTCGACCTTCTCCAGCGACTCCCTGGCGCGGAAGCCATCGCTGTGCCGTCTGCCCGCCCTGGCTCAAATCTGCCGCAGCCTGGGCAACCAGCTCGGGATCTAGATTCCCGGTTTTGGGATCAACATCGACAAATACCGGGATCGCACGCTCAAAGAGAAGCACATTGCTGGAGGATATAAATGAAAACGGGGTAGTGATAACCCAATCGCCGTCTCGGATGCCGGCAGCCCGCACGCAGAGATGCAACCCGCTCGTCCCCGAGTTTACTGCAATGGCATGCTTAGCCCCAATCCGTGAGCGGATAGCATCTTCAAACGATTTCTCTTCCGGCCCCATACTTAACCTGGTTGTCTGGAGCACGCCGGCAACCGCCTGGCGCTCAGCATCGGTTATATCGGGTGAGGACATCGGAATCGGTGGTGTTAATGATGAAGAGCGAG
>DAOVFE010000304.1 GCA_030673085.1 Anaerolineales bacterium
GGAAGAACCCCGCAGCTTTCTGCGGGGTTCTTCACTTGCCGAAATGGATACTCTTTTATGGGCAAATATGTTTTTCAACACCATCAATCCTGTCTGAGAGGGGTGTGATTTCGAGGTTAATCCAGGGAGGGGGCAAAAAATAGAGAAATCATCAACCAGGCTATTTTGCGGGTAAATTAATTTTCCAGCAATCTCAGTCTGATATTTTTATCACAGCATTGGGATATTCTAATTTGCCATGTTTAGCAAGGATGAGTGCATCCGGCAATGCTTCGAAGGGGAAAAGGCACGTTTCCATCTCAAGGCTTAGTCTATCGAGCATGCCCAAAAATTCTAAGGCGTTTGATCTTGTTAAATGATATAAGGTTTTAATTGTGCGTCCCCATAGATTCTTACTGTAGTTTTCGATGTGGATCGGAGATGCGCTCACCGGTGCCAATACCAGAGTTCCTCCCTTTTCCAGTTGACGAAGTATTGGCTCAACTAGATTTCCTGCAGGCGGGAACAAGATTGCAGCATCCAATCTGCAAGGTATTTCTTCTTTTGAAGCATCCGCCGCCCATTCAGCCCCTTCTCTCTTTGCACGATCGATATTCTTGTTTGATCGGGTGCTCACATAGGTCTCTACTCTTAAATATTGGGCTATCTTAAGCGCGATATACGCCGTTGGCCCGAATCCAAAGAGCCCCAAGCGTTCGCCTTTCTTTAGATTAGCAAGCTTAAGGGCGGCATATCCTGCAATTCCCGGACACATTAAGGGGGCTAATGAGGCGGTGGGCATCTGGATCGCATTCAAGGGCAACGCATAGGCTTCGCCAATCGTCATGTATTCTGCGAAGCCGCCATTTTCATCCCATCCCGTCGCCATAAAAGATGGGCAGTAATTCTCCCTTTGAGATAGGCAATACTTGCACTTTCCACAAGTGCTATAAAGCCAGTATGCACCGGCTTTATCGCCAACATGAAAGCGATGGGCGTTTTCTCCCACTTCATCAACGATTCCCACAACCTCATGACCTAGAATGATGGGCGATTTTCTTAGTGGGAGGTCTCCTTCGGCGATGTGGATATCTGTTCTGCAGATTCCACAATTCAATACCTTAATACGCACCTCATTCTTTTTCGGATGAGGTGTATGAATATCAAGGAGTTTTAAAGCCCTATCTTCGATCGGCGCCTGATTTTCAAGAACCCATGCCCTCATCGTGTTCTCCTAAATAACGCAGACTCCCGCATAGCGGTCTCTTAGGATTTCGTCCATGCTGGTACGATTCAGCTTCATGGCAAGGGGTAGATAGTCCAGGATATCCTGCGCGGTAATGCCATCTTCGCCTATGTCTTCAGCGGCCAAGTCTCCTGAGAAGCCGTGAATAAATACGCCCTGCCGTACTGCGTCCTGAAGCTTTAAACCAAGGCCGAACATGGCCGCAATTGTGCCTGTCAATACGTCACCCGAACCCGCCGTGGCCATGCCCGAATTTCCGCTCATATTAATCCATACTCTTTGGTCAGGATATCCAATGAGAGAATGAGCTCCCTTCAATACGATTATGGCGTGTAATTCATTGGCGGTGCGCTGTAAGATATCAATCTTGTGGACGTCGATATCGCTGATAGATATTCCTGTAAGTCTGGACATTTCGCCCAAATGAGGAGTAAGGATCGTCTCCGCAGTTCTTTCTTTCAGGATGTTCAAGTTTTGGCATAGAGCGGTAATCCCATCGCCATCTATCAGCAAAGGCTTGTTTATTTCCCTTGCCAATTCTCTAGTCAATTGCTGAGTCTCTTTTTCCAGTGACAAACCGGGTCCAAGTACTACCATATCCATGCGTTTGGATAATTCAAGCAAAGCTTGTTTATTCTCCAGGGAAATGCTGCCTTGCTTAGTTTCCTTTTGGGGGATCATAACGATCTCGCTCGCTTTGCCGGCGATAAAAGGGGTCATAGATTTTGGGGCAGCCAGGCGCGAATAGCCGCCGCCAGATTTCAGAAATGAAAAAGCCGCAAAATAGGGCGCGCCAAAATAGCTGGACGCGCCAGCAATGAAAAGAGCCTGGCCAAAATCTCCTTTGTGGCCGTCCTTATCTCGCGGGGTGATTTCTAAAGGCTGGTTGATTTCGACTTTGAGCGAATCGTCGTTGCGAATGGATGGGGGAAATGATATATGCGATACATATAACTTTCCGCATAGATCATATCCCGGGTAAAGCATATTTCCTGTCTTTGGGAGCCCGAAGGTGACGGTGGCATTCGCTCTTACTGCAACTCCCATTGTCTTTCCCGTGTCGCCATTCACGCCTGAGGGAACATCAATGCTATATACCGGTTTCTCACTCTTATTGATCCACTGGATAGCGTCACGATGCATTCCTTCAACGTTCCGTGATAGCCCGGTACCGAAAATGGCATCAATGATTGCGTCGTGTGGTTCAAGATGCTCTTGCAGGGATGCAAACGAATCGGAGTTTCGCGTTTCGATTGGCAGGCGGGATACAATGTCGAAATTGCTTTTTGCTGCGCCCTTAAATTTGCTGGGATTACCAAGGATAAAAACTCTGACCTCGCCGCCGCTTGAATAAATCTTTCGCGCGAGTACAAGTCCGTCACCTCCGTTATTGCCAATACCACAGAAAATAATGAACCGCTTGCCTTGGATGCCGAATTCTCTCGAAAGTACAGAATATGCCGCGTTTCCTGCATTTTCCATTAAAAGATCTGCCGAAATGCCAAATTTCTCTATTGTTACTCTGTCCATATTTCTCATCTCGAATACCCTGCTGACTTTCATGGCACACCTCTCGATTAAAGTCCATCTAGGGCGATTTGTCGGTGAGCTTCTCTTGATAAAGGCTGC
>DAOVFE010000071.1 GCA_030673085.1 Anaerolineales bacterium
AGAACTCCGCAGCAAGCTGCGGGGTTCTTCACTTGCCGAAATATTAGTATATGCAGAGTGGAAGCTCCGCTTCCACTCCTTATACACTATACTCTTATATGGGCAAATATGTTTTTCAACACCCTCCTCTACAGGCTTGTACTTTAGCAGACAATGGGCTGTGAGAATGAAATCCTTTGCACCCGCCTACAAGAAGCTATTACGGAGCGGCGAACTGACCCAACGCGCCCGAATCGCCCGCCAGCATCAGAAATCATGTGATCTTTGCGCCCGTTATTGCCGGGTCGACAGGTCCGAGACGCTCGGAGCCTGCCGAATTGCCCAAACGGCCCGGATCGCATCCTACGGCCCTCATCATGGAGAAGAAGGTCCTCTGCGTGGCTGGCGAGGATCTGGCACAATTTTCTTCTCAAGTTGCAATCTTCACTGCCAGTATTGCCAGAATTCCGATATTAGCCAAAACATCAACGGCCCGAAGGTCGGGCCGGATGATATGGCCGTTATTATGCTTAGGATGCAATCGGCGGGCTGCCACAATATTAACCTGGTCAGCCCGTCCCATGTCGTGGCAGAGATTCTAGATGGATTGGTTCTTGCAGCCGAGAACGGATTACACCTGCCCCTGGTCTTCAACACTGGTGGCTATGATTCGATGGAGGCGCTCGCTCTGCTCGACGGCGTGATTGATATCTATATGCCCGATATGAAGTACAGCGATCCCGCGATTGGTCTCAGGTTATCGAAGGTCCGGAATTATCCCCAGGTCAACCGCGAAGCCGTCCGGGAGATGCATCGCCAAGTTGGCGACCTGGTAATGGACAGCAATGGAATTGCTCAACGCGGATTGCTGGTTAGACATCTGGTCCTGCCAGGCGGGCTGGCGGGCACTGCCGGTGCAGTTGAGTTCCTGGCACAGGAAATCTCACCGCATACCTACCTGAACCTGATGGATCAGTACTATCCTGCCTATCGAGCCAACGAATATCCGCCGCTTGACCGGCGCCTGACCCGTAGAGAGTTCGAAGAAGCCCTGGCGCTAGCCCACGCCGCTGGCCTTACTCGGCTCGATTAGCTTGCCGCCCGGCGTCAAACAAATCCCCCTCGCAATTTATGCGAAAATGACGGCCAAAGTGGAACCAATCATGTCTCGAATTCGTTATATAAATGGTAGGATGTTGAAAAGGATATTTGCCAATTAAAGAGTGTAGTATATATAGAATGGGAGCTTTGCTCCCACTCTAATGATGCCCGCCCACTGGCAGATGATTTCTCTTGATCTTAGCATGCATGACATGCTTTTTATGAAATGGATGCAATCCAATTATAATAGCGCTGGGCTGACGCCCCTCGCCGGAAAAGCCAAATTCGCCAAGGAGGTTTCACAATGATGCGAGAGATTGTTTTGCTGAGCACCTTGATTGCCTTCCTACTTAGCAGCTGCAGCGCAGCGCCAACTGCGCCCAGCCCCACTGAGTCGGGGCCTACACCGCCGCCGGAGTCCTTCAACCGAATCCAGAAGGGCTTTGCCGAGTATCAGGCGGTGCCGGTGAACCTGGTTTTAAATGCGCCTCAAGCTGCCCCCTATATTGCGCAGATCAGCAACCCGGAATTGATCGAGTTCCTCAATGACGCCCAGCGTGCCGCACTTGAATCCAACGGTTTCGTTGTCGTTCCCGAAAGCTATACTCAGATCTATGGGCTTTATAAGGCCGCTAACAGCGCTGGCGTCCCGGTGTTCGTGACTACCGATTCGCTTCTGCATGCATTCCACATCCTCTACGATTTCTCTCTCCGCCTGGCTGAAAAGGATCACTTTATTGCCGATCTGGAAGCCCTTACAGCCGCTCTCTTGACCGAATCTGAAACCACCTATCAGGCAGCATCAGGCCTTGTCCAGGAAGCTGCTTATCAAAACGTAGCGTTCTTCGCCGTTGCTGCCCGGCTGCTTAATCCGGATGCAGAATTGCCGAAAATGGTCCGTGACGTCGCCGAGCAAGAATTAACACTAATAGAAAACCATGCCGGCCTGGCTGCATCACCAATCTTTGGCTATCCCGAAGACTACAGCCAGTACGTTCCTCGGGGCCACTACACCCGCAATGAAGACTTCGAACGCTATTTCCGAACAATGATGTGGTACGGTCGGATCGGCTTCCGTCTCACCACACCCGATGATCCTGCCATCGCCGAACGTGAAACACGCTCGGCGCTGCTTATCGCCCGCATGCTCGATCAAGGCGCCGCTGGCCAAGACCTCTTTACACTCTGGGATAAGATCTACGAACCAACCGTTTTCTTCGTTGGCGCTGCCGACGATCTGACGGTCTATGACTACGGCGAAGCAGCCAATACAATCTACGGCGGCCTACCCAGCCCACAGATGCTTAACGATGATGCCGCTCTTCAATCATTCATGACCGCCGCCCGACAGCTCCGCGCCCCTCGCATCGTTAGCGGCGAAGTTCCCGATTATGAGAATCCTGAAGTCACCACTCAGGCTTTCCGCTTCATGGGACAGCGCTACATTCCCGACAGCTATATCTTCCAGCAACTGGTTTACAACAAGGTTGGACTTTACCTAGGTCAGAATCAACCCTTCACATTCTCATTCTCCGATGCCGGTCCAATTCGCGGCTTTCCGCGTGGTCTTGATGTGCCAGCCGTGCTCGGAAGCGCCCGGGCTCTGGAGATTCTGAATGTAGAAGGGGATACGGATTATCAGGGCTATGATGAGCAATTTGATAAACTCAAGGTTGAATTCGAATCCCTGCCCGAATCGCAGTGGTCAGCCAACCTCTATTGGAGCTGGCTCAATAGCCTATTGCCGCTTCTGGATAGTAAAGGGGAGGGTTATCCTTATTTCATGCAGCAAACTGCATGGATCGATAAAGATCTTCATACCTGGCTTGGTTCGTGGGCAGAATTACGCCACGATACAATCCTCTATGCAAAACAATCTTATACGATTCGTGCAACAACTGCCCTTGTACCCGAGTTTAAACCGCCTCCCGGCTACGTTGAACCACAACCGGAGGTTTATGCCCGCCTCGCCGCGCTCAGCGATCAAATGCTTCGCGGGCTTGATGGCCGAGGCCTGCTGAATGAAGAAATCGGCGATCGTCTTAACTCCATGAAAGATCTGCTGCTGCGCCTTACTAATATCAGCCAGAAGGAGCTGGCAGGCGAAAATCTGAGCGAAGATGAGTATAGTCTGCTGCGAAACATTGGCAGCCGGCTCGAATACCTGACCACGTTCTCCGAGGAGATCGAAGGCGAGATTACCTCTCAGGCCGACGATCAAATCGCTTTAATTGCCGACGTACATACCGACGTCAACACTGAGCAGGTCCTCGAAGAAGCCATTGGCGATGCCTATTCGATCTATGTCATGGTCTCGATCGAAGGCCAATCTATAGTGACTAAGGGCGGCGTCTTCTCATATTATGAGTTTAAATGGCCGATGTCCGACCGACTGACGGATGAAGCCTGGCAGGCGCTTTCCCCCCGTCCCGATCAACCCGATTGGACAGGGAGTTTCATCCAGCCTTGAAATGTATAGATGGCAAACATAACTCGCTCATTAAACGCAGGGGTTGTCCTTTTAGGACAACCCCTACACATTTAATGGCTCATGGTCTGTCCATTGATGATGAATAGGAGTGACGCATTTCCCTATCCCCAGTGGGAAGAGGATTAGGGTAAGGGATGATTTTCTAATATACTACTCTGACTCTCACCTTAAGAGCTGTATGAACATTCTTTTTAAACAGCCCCTACATAATATATATTCAGGATGCGCGCTAGCCTAGAAGGCTAATATAGGAACATCGGCTTGCCATCTACATGCCAAATCTTAGGCCGATAATTTTCCCTGTCATAGAGTGCATCGACGTCGACACGGCGAGCCCCTCCACGGGTCGCAGTGATTGGGATATTAGTATAGATGCCTCCCTTTAGGCAGACCATACGACCATATTGGTGCGAAATTGCAAGGTCCGCGGCCATAACACCATAATTAATCGCCACCATAAGATCAAGTGAATCGGGCCGGCCACAGCGCATCAGATAGCCAACCTGCTGATATATAATGTTATCGCCGGTTAATTTTTTGAGCACTTCGCCGGTAATCCGGCCAATTCCTCCCAGCTTCTTATGGCCATAAGCATCCTCCTCCCCCCGCACTAATATTTCGCCGCCGATCATCGTGGCTCCTTCCGAAACCGTCATCATGGCATAATGGCTAGAATTCCTCTTCTTATCCTCTACCAGCATTTTTGCCAGCTTCTCCGGATCGAAAGGCACTTCCGAAATAATCGCCCGATCCACGTCAGCTAAATGAGCGGCGACGAGCGAGGTCTCACCGCTATAGCGGCCGAATAGTTCGACTACAGCTATTCGTTCATGCGATCCAGTGCTGGTGCGTAGATCATGGATGAATCCGACCGAGCGAGTTACTGCCGTCGAAAAACCAATACAATAATCGGTTCCACGCACGTCGTTATCCATGGTCTTCGGAATGCCAACAACCGGAACTCCCTCATCGTGCAAGCGGAGGCCATATGAGAGTGTATCATCGCCGCCAACTGGGATCATTACATCGATTCCCAGCTTATCAATTACTTTTAAGACGTGGCCCGTAAAATCGAACGGCTCTTCTCCCTTGGCTTGGTTCTTTAGCAACTCCGGCACCGCGGCTAGCTTTACCTGTCCCGGATTGGTTCGCGAGGTATGTAGGAACGTTCCTCCGCTCCGATCGATCGTACGAACATTTTGACTATCAAGCTTTATACTATGATATTCAATCGAATGCGGATCATCCGGGTCGCATTCAAGCAATCCTGCCCACCCACGGCGGATGCCAATCACCTCGTGCCCATCATCTAGCACCCGCTTTACTACTGCCTTAATACATGGATTCAACCCGGGGACATCACCCCCGCCAGTGAGTATTCCTATGCGCATCGTCTTTGTCAACTTCCTTTCCTTTTAATTAATTCAGCTTAGAGAAAGCTATATTTTAGCGCGAAAGCATTCGAGCTATATCGTAGAATTCCAAATTCGGTTCATGCGATCTTGAGGTCACATCCTCCAAGGGCACATCAACGATACTGCGGCCCTGCAACCCTACCATAACGCCGCCTTTGCCCTCAAGCAGTAGCTCAACTGCCCGGAAACCCATCCGGCTTCCCAGCATCCGATCAAAGGCCGTTGGCGAACCGCCGCGAACAACGTGGCCCAATATGGTCACCCGCGTTTCAAAGCCAATATCCCTTTCATCTAAGTATTTAGCCAAATCCCGAACTTTGACCGAGGCGCCTTCGGCCGCGATAATAAGTGCATGCGATTTTCCGCGCGCATAGGCATCCTCAATTTCGGCAACAACATTCTCCAAGTTGACTTCTCTTTCTGGGAGTAAGATTTCCTCTGCCCCACAAATAATACCTGCATGTAAGGCCAGATAGCCGCAAGAACGCCCCATGGTTTCTACCAGAAACACTCTCTGATGAGAAGAAGCCGTATCGCGCAATTTGTCGACCGCTTCCATAGTTGTATTCAGGGCGGTATCCACGCCAATGGACATATCGGTTCCCCAGATGTCGTTATCAATCGAAGCTGGAGCGCCGACGATCAGCACACCTTGCTTAGATAATGCTTGCGCTCCTCGCAATGAACCGTCGCCGCCAACTACAATCAGACCATCGATCTCCGATTCATTCAATTCTCGTCGGGCTTTTAACTGTGTTTTGGCTTGCTTGAACTCCGGACAGCGAGCGGTACGCAAGAATGTTCCCCCGCTCTGTAAAATTCCGCCTACATCGCGCGGCCGGAGCAGCCTCATTTCGCCTCGAACAAGACCATCAAAGCCTTCCTCGATTCCCATTACCTCCACCCCATGACAAGCTCCAATGCGAACGACTGCTCTAAGGCAAGCATTGATACCTGGGGCATCTCCGCCAGACGATAATACGCCAATTCTCTGAATGTTCATCGCTCTCTCCCTGCTTTCATTCAATGTGGAGAAGCCTTACCTGAATACACGCTTCCCCTAATAGCTCCCGAAGCTGCCCGTAAAGCTCCGGGCAAAATCCGGTTGTTGTATTAGGAAATTCCATATGATAACGTCGAGATGCTTCATACACATTAAATATGAAGTGATCATTACCGGGAAAGGATGTAAGCAAACCATAGATTCGATGGGTTCGTAAGATGTCCCTTTTCCTATCCATAGTTGACTTTAGCACTATTGTAATCAACTTTTGACTCTTATCCTTAAAAAACTGCGGATCAATTGCAGAAGCATTCACGCTGTTTTCATTATTACCCGGCTGAATCTTGGCCGGCTGCTTGACGCCTTCTTGGCTATATTCTTGCTCAATGGCTTCTTGCTTAATGGCTTCGTGCCTACCACCCGCCCGCAACGCTGGAAGAGAATGCAAGTCATCTTCCCCAGCCTCGAAATCATCGAGCGGTGTAGGATCTGTTGAAACCTCCACACCACAATGTGCGCTTGCAATGCCGTTGTTATCCTGCGACTCTACATCTATCTCAGTGGCCGGATTCTGCCCCGAATTGGATGGATACTCCTGTGGATTATCTCCTGTCTCATGACTATTCGAGACTGGAATGCTTTCACCCACCGGCGGTTTCTTTCTCGTTTCTGGATATGACAATGGCTGAACACTCGATATTTCAGTAGTAATTGAATCTGCCAGAACCTTTGGCGATCCCCTTTCGCAATCGGCTTTTCCTTTAACTACGACGATTAGCCCGGGTTTCAGCCATTCATTTACTCTCTGCCATACTCGAGGGAAAACAACTAATTCGATGGTACCTTGCAGATCGGCCAGTGAAACAAATCCCATAGGTTTTCCACTACGAGTTTGATATCGACGAATCGCGGCTACTTCGCCAGCCACGCAAACAGATTGATTATGTTGTACCTCTTCTAGTTCTGAGCTGAAATGTGATACTAATCGACTCAAGTCATCCATATATGGCGTTAGCGGATGATCAGATACATAAACACCCAATAATTCCTTTTCCCAGCTTAACTGTGTGCGGTGAGACACTTCGGCCGAAGCTGCCGGAAGCTCAAGAGTATCTGTTATGCCGGTATCAGCTCCGAAAAGGGAAAGCTGCCCCAGTTCTTTAGCCCGAAAATGGGCAGCCGACATACTTATAATCCGATCTATCGACTCAAGTAAAACCGGCCGAACCCCCAAGCAATCAAGCGCCCCTACCCGGATCAGGCTCTCAAGCGCCCGTTTACCCACATGACGTAGATCAACACGGTGAGTGAATTCGAGTATATTTCGGATAGTCCCCCCTTGCTTACATGCATCAATGATAACCCTTACCGGGCCTTCACCAACATTTTTAATGGCCGCCATTCCATAGCGAATAGCCGAAGGTTCATCCGATCGATCCTCAATCTCAAAGTCAAGACTGCTGTAGTTTACGTCCGGCGGCAGAACATCGTGTCCCATCCGCCGGCAATCTGCGATATATAAGGCAACCTTGTCAGTATCATTCCTAAATACCGACATTAAAGCTGTCATATACTCAATGGCATAATGAGCCTTAAGATAAGCTGTCTTTACGCAGATGACACCGTAGT
>DAOVFE010000306.1 GCA_030673085.1 Anaerolineales bacterium
TCCGGAACATGCCGATCACCTACATCATTGAGAACTCTTGATCTGAAAAGAGCGAACAACGCTGGATCAACGGCCGCTTGCCACAGAGGGTGTGGGGTACGAACAGGGGGGATTAGATGAACAGCTTGAGCTTAGATGAGGGACATAGCGTTGGGGGTGAGGGTTGGAGCAGCTTATATTGGGGAATTATATAAGGGGTCGATCAAATCACAGAAGTGAAATCGGGCGGTGGTGTTTCTCGAATCATGCTCCCTGGCACGCAATTGCTCAGCAAACCAATGATCGATTCGGCATCGGCTTCATGCGCTAGTCGCAAGAGCTCTCCAATCGTAGCACCAAGCTGCTGGCCTTCAATCATCAGCTCTTCATTAACTTTGACGATATCCGGGTGCTTGGTAGGCTCATACTCAATACCCTCATCCCAGAGTCGCTCACTCAACTTCTCGCCTGGTCGAATTCCAGTATAGATAACCTCGATATCCTCTCCCGGCTCCAGACCTGATAGCCGTATGAGGTCTTCTGCCAAATCCTGTATCTGGATCTGCTCTCCCATCCTCAATACAAAAAGCTCGCCACCATGACCCATGCAGGCAGCTTGAAGAACCAAATGTACGGCTTCCGGGATCGTCATAAAGAAACGCTTCATTTCAGGATGAGTCAAGGTCACCGGCCCTCCGCGGGCAATCTGACGCTTGAAGATCGGGACAATGCTGCCTCGGCTGCCAAGGACATTGCCAAATCGCACGCAAGCAAATGCTCGCCCGCTGCGTTCCGCAGCATCACGAACGATCATTTCCGCCATACGTTTCGTGGCGCCATAGACACTCGTTGGCTGAACTGCCTTATCCGTCGAAATAAAAACCAGCCTTTGTGTGTCACAAGCCAACGCTTCATCGACTACATTCCGAGTCCCTATGACATTATTTGTAACCGCTTCCTCAACGTTGATCTCCATTAATGGCACATGTTTATGAGCCGCAGCATGAAAAATGATGTGCGGGCGGAAATCGTTAAATACGCTATTGAGCCGATCCACGTCACGGATGTCGGCAATAATTGGGATGAACGGCTGTTCAGAATAATCTTCATGCAATTCAAGCAAAGCATCGAAAATGCTATTCTCGCCATGTCCCAGAAGGCCAATTTGGGCCGGATGCCAGCGTGCGACCTGACGGCATAGCTCAAGTCCGATCGAGCCTCCGGCGCCAGTGATGAGCACTCGCTGGCCGGTTAGAATTTCACCGACCGCCTCATCATCGATGCTGGCAGGCTGACGGCGTAATAAGTCGTCAATGTCAACTTCGCGCAGCCGATTGACGCTCACTCGCCCGCCAATCAGCTCATATATTCCCGGCATGGTGCGGAAAGGTATGCCTTCATTCCGGCATATATCCGTTACCTGACGTACAACGTGGCCGGGCGCCGCCGGAATGGCAATAACAACGCTGCTCGCATTAAAGCGTCGAACAACGAAGGCAAGCTCTTTCAGCGATCCGGCGACCGGAATGCTGTGGATCTCCTTGTCCTTTTTTTCCGGATCATCATCAACGAAAGCTATCGGACTTATATGAAGCTGCGGGTTGCGCTGCATCTCACGTACGACCATCGCTCCGGCGTCGCCCGCTCCTACTACTACGACTCGCTGGACTTTTGAATTTCCATCTACTTTTTGGGTAATCTGGCCGGTTTCAGCCAGAATACGAACGATTAAACGCAGCCCGCCCACGCTGAAAAGCGAAAGCAGCCAATCAATCCCTGGCACCGAGCGGGGAAAGGCGGGACGCGCGCCGGTGAGAATAACTAACATCAACAGAAGGACAACTGCTACCTCCGCGGTTCCAGTGGCGATTGCAATTACCTTCAGCTCTCGGATGCTGGCATAAGGCCAATAGCGCCGGTAGAGGCCAAAAAGATAATACACGACCGGCTTGACGATCAGTGCAATAACTACCATCACCCAGGCTTGAGGCATGAAGCTGAGAAAAGTTGCCCCAAGATCAAGGCGCAGCGCAAAGCTTGCCAGCACCGAGGTCACAATCAAGACCAAGTCTCCAAGCAGAATAGAGCGATTTCTAATTTGAAATGGCTGCTTCATCTGATCAAATGCCCTTTTTCACTTTATACCATTCTATCGTGTTTTTAAGGCCATCTTCCAAGACGATTTCCGGACGATATCCCAACGCCTGATGGGCCTTATGGGTATCTGCATCGGAAAATCGAATATCACCGGGCCTTGGATCATCAAACACCGGTTCTGGAGTGCCGGGTATTAGCTTGGCCAAAGTTTCGATTAATCGATTAATGGAAATCGAGCTGCTGCCGGCGATATTAAAAATACCTCCAGCTATATCTGGATTCTCTGCTGCCAGTAAATTTGCCCTTGCCACATCTTCCACGTAAATAAAGCTGCGCGTTTGACAACCGTCGCCATAGATCACCGGCGATTGGCGATCGATCATCGCCTGGATGAATAGCGGAATCGCCGCCGCATAGGGCGAATCGGGTGATTGGCGCGGGCCATAAACATTGAAATAACGTAAGCATACCGTTTCCAGGCCATACTCCCGGCTAAACATCTGCGCTGCTTCTTCCATAGCCAACTTGGAGCATGCATACGGCGATTGGGGCTGCTTGGCCCCATTCTCTTTTACCGGGCCCTTAACCTCGCCATACACCGCGGAGGAAGAAGCCAGAACAACCCGCCGAACGCCAACCCGATGCGCCGCCCAGAGCACATTCAGCGACCCAATAAGATTAATATCATAGCAGCTAAACGGATCTTTCATTGATCGCGGAACCGAAATCATCGCCGCATGATGGAAAACCAGTTCACAGCCAG
>DAOVFE010000317.1 GCA_030673085.1 Anaerolineales bacterium
ACCCGCCCCTACAAAAACGGATACGCAAACGGAACCCGCGTCTACTAGGCCGCATGGGGCGGGTTTGAAACCCGCCCCTACAAAAACGGATACACAAACGGAACCCGCCACTACCGGCGCACCGACGACACCAAAACACCGCGACCTACCTGAAATCATCCGCGGTTTCAAAACATTTTCTGCGCGACGCATCAATGAACACCGCAATACGCCTAGTGCATCCGTTTGGCAACGCAATTATTACGAACACATCATGCGAAATGAAGAATCCCTTAACCGCATCCGACAATACGTCCCCGATAATATCGAACGATGGGCCATGGATAGGGAAAACCCATTAGCAACAGCCCCGGAACCGGAGGGCGCATGGCTGGCCTGATTGAATCTGACGTTGAACAAGCTGCCCTCGACTGGCTGGAAAGCTTGGGCTGGCGGTGTTCTACACATTGTCAGCCGCAATGTGGGCTTTATCTGAACCGGCTGAAGCTGCGATGATAGCTGATCTTACGAAGCGCGAGAAACGCGGCACGGGCTATGGGCTTTACGACTTAGCAGGAAATCTGGGTTTTACCATTGGACCTTTACTGGGAGGTATGTTGTATGACTCAATTGGGCAGGAAACGCCATTCTACCTGAATGGTATTGTGTTAATTGCCAGTGCTGTTTGGTTTTTCTTTTTTCTTCGATGAATTTCCGTCCGGAAGTCTGAAGCCTTATCCTACGAATAAGAAGCTTACTTGTTAATCGAACGCCATTTGGAATTTAGCTGCGATCCTTTTACATCGCCGTGTAATACGCGCGTGCAGTCGGCCACGCCTTTAGTGTGTTTAAATAGCGACGCTTGCCTTCTAATGTTGCTTTTATTCGATTAGCCAGAATATAAATGGCCGGGGCCATAGGCCCTGAAGGGTGATAGTCCTGAGCGAATATTTATACAAAACCCGCACCCGAAGGGGCAAAATTCGGCAATGGGGGGATGTACCTAAAGGACATCCCTAGAGGAATTATGAGGGTTTTGTCATTTACTTCGTAAGGTGCTTTTGCTATATCAGAGCAGGGGCTTATGCGTAAGCCGTTAGAAGAAAAAGCCAGATCATTCTCGATGATGTAATTGATTGATGAGCAAGCTAACAGCCGAACTCGCCCTTGCGATATTTGCAACCTAGGATACACTAAAACACATACTCGATCTGGCAGATGACATTTGGGCTTCATATGCTTGATGCAATTGCATCGACATAGAAGCGGCAGATAATGGCTAAATCAACATGGCCGCAAGGATCGATATGGAGGTTGCTAGGGAGTGAAATTCGCAAAAGGGCTTCATATTTTATGGCGTCGTCTTAGCCAACAGGGATTACCGGTTTCATGTCTGTGGGCTGCGGACTACGTTGTACGGCTGATCACCGGCGCGCCCATAAGGCCAGTATCACAAATCACGCCGTATTTACACATCGGAGGACAATATTGGAATCGCGGCTGGCCTATCCTGGCAAATAGGGAGATTACTGCGGTGGTGAATATGCGGACCACAGATGATCGGCAAGGTCATGGCATTCCTCCTACTAATTATCTTCATCTGCCGACAATTGACGATGAAGCTCCAAGACTGGATCAATTTCAAACCGGCGCCCGTTTTATCCAACTGCAGGTAGATAACGGCGGATCGGTTTATATTCATTGCAAATCCGGTGTTGGACGGGCGGCAGCAATGGCTGCGGCCTATTTTGTGAGTACGGGTTTAACTCCGGATGAAGCCTGGGCGATGATTCGCAAGTCGCGTCCATTTATTACGCCATCTAAACGGCAAGAGGAACAAGTTGAAGCCTTTGCATCTCTTATCCAAGACTAATTGCTGCCCAATACCCTAATTTAATCTGGCTGGGAACACCATTCGGATGCAATCGTTATTTTATGAAAATGAGATCTCCTAAATTATTAAGAGTCCTACCTCTTGCACCTTATCAGACGCTGATGCCTATTCTCCGCTTCTCGTGGAAACTCTGCTCCCACCCCTTATATACTCACTCTGCTGCAGACAAATATGTTTTTCAACATTCTCATACGGTATAGAATGATTAGATCAGTAAGGAGAAATTTACATTGGCCGGATAAGATGTAAGGTGGCTGTAATGCCTTGATTGGTACAATATCTTCAAAAGGCTCGATCGGAGCCGGGCGTAAATAGCGATGCCAGGTAGCAAAGAGACAAAGACGATTCTAGTAATTGAAGATAGCCAGCTTCATCAACGCTTAGTGCGCGATGTGCTGCAGCACTCTGGCTATAAGGTGTTGGCTGCAGAAAGCGCCGAGCGCGCAATGGAAAAATTCGGCGCTGAGCATCCTGATTTGGTAATAGTCGACCTGGGCCTGCCGGGGATGAACGGATTGGATTTCCTTGCCGAGCTGCGCGAAATTAGCGAAGTGCCCGTCATTATACTCACTAGCAGCGATTCTCTGGATGACAAGCTGCGTGGTTTTGAACTTGGGGCAGATGATTATCTGATAAAACCTTTTAATTCTCAAATACTGGTTGCCCGGATTCACGCAGTATTGCGCCGGGCTGATCTGGCTGTTGTAAATGGGATGGGAGTAAGCAAATTCCAAAGCGGACCGCTAAGCGTCGATTTTGGCTCCCATAAAGTTGAGGCCGGGGGAAACCTGATTCGGCTTACTGCTACTGAATTCGCATTGCTGAAGGAATTCATACGCTATCAGGGACGTATTCTGACTCATGGGCAGCTACTGACGGCTGTTTGGGGTCCTGAATATCAGGGAGAACG
>DAOVFE010000176.1 GCA_030673085.1 Anaerolineales bacterium
GGCCTCGGGGCTGGTCTGGCCGGTGTTCTGCATGTAGTCCAGAATCAGCACGTTCGGGTACGTCGCCGACGTACTTTGTTCGAATCAGCCGTGGGGAAGGCGGAGTATCTTTTCCAGCCCCTCCACGACCTGGCTGACGACGCCGGGATAAATCTTAACCAGAAGCTTCTGAGTGCCGGGAATGGCGGCGTCTGGGATTTCCACCGCCTGGCTGATTCCATCAGGCGTGAGGATGTCTGAATGGGAGAAGGTGATTTGTTTGCCATCGGGATAGACTATAACTTCCTTTAGAATGGCGTCTGAGAGTTTTGAGCCATAAGCGGTTACTTGAAGCGGCTGGCGGCCAAAGTCTTTGGCTTTGATCCTGAAATAGACCACATCGATATTATTAGCCGCGATGGTGATTTCTTTCTCGGATTCATCCAGCAGTTCAAACCAGTCATCAGGCTCAATCACCAATCGAACTGTTTGCGCTTCTGTAAGATAGTTGAACACGCCGACGGGCACGCTGATTTCATCGTTTTGAGTCAACGCCAGCGGCAAGTCGAGGTCGATGAAGAAGTCCTGGAAGGCTCTTAGACCGACTGTAGCGGATCCAAGGCGGCCATCCTGGGTCGAGGCCAGGGCCGTCAGCCGCCAAGTGGTGATGCTATCGGCCATTGGGATTTCCAGGTTGAGATATCCATTCTCATCGGTGATTGCTTCAGGTTGCCAGTACATCGTTTCAGGAAAATACTGGCGAAGACGTGGCGGCTCTCCCGGAGCGGGAGCTTCAGAGGATGCAGAAGTTTCTTCATCTTCGCCGCCTTTAAGCGCATGTGCATCAGGGGGCCCCATCATTGGCAGTGCGATTCCCGCTTCTTCAAGCATTATTCCTTGATCCCATGCCTCATTAGCAATACCGTCGAGTGCACCCATTCTGGCTCCGAATCCTCTGCTTACCGGGCCAGATGCCATTAGGGCAAAAGGAAACATGAACATAAGCATGCATACTGCGAAAGATGCTACTGCCCATCCAATTTGGCGTTTAACTCCAAACATCATCGATCGTAGGAGAAAGGCTAATGGAGGTAATAAGAAGGCAATAAGCAGAAAAATCAACACTGAATTTCCAGTGTTCAGGGCGCTGTGGCCGGCTGTGAAGAGCAACAAGATCAGCAGCGGGATAAATGCGAAAGTGAGGATCTGGGCTAGGCCCAGGTTCCAGTCGTGGGCACGGATGGCATAAACAGCTAATCCAATGAAAGAAACCAGGCCAGCGAGTGGGATTAAGATTATGGCTATATCGGCGTTAATAAAGAGATTTTCTATTATATAACCCAGACGTTCGAGAGGTTGATTTCCGATCCATTCAGGCATGGGTATCAGGAAGATGGCCAGCACTAAGACAAGCAGGAAGCCGAAGAAGAGGGCTATGCTGCTTGCCAGCGCTTTCATACGGATAGCGCTGATGATTACCAAACTTATGATTGTTAGGGATATCAGCAGCAGGATGCCATATAGGACCTTAGCCAGTGCGTCAAAGAATGCCGTTTGGCGTTCATACGCAAGTTCGACTTTTTCGTCATGCGAGTTCAGCTGCAGGCTGAATGGGCTTACGGCGGAAGCGGCGTCGGCTAAAGAGGCCTGAGCCGCTCCTTCCATGGCTGTTTGCAACCCGGGCTCCTGAGGAACAGTCCCCAATAGATCCGGAACGCTGAAGCCGTGAATGTCGTATTTCGGCTGAAGAAGCTCAGCTTCTAGCATGAAGTAGAGCTTGGCAAAGCCGGGGTCCTGTTGGGCCAATGCGAAAATAGATTCATCCACGATTGCTAGACCAAGCGCAGCCTGGGCACCGGTCCCATCATTTCCTGCGATCTGGAAGGCGATATTTGAAAGCTCGCCAGGTCGATATTCGTCCTTATCAGGCGTGATAGCGAGAGCAAGATTACTGGGGGAGTCGATCACCACCAGGCGTGTGTCGCGTACAATAATCCCTGAGGAAAGTATCTTATAGGCGTGAAGCTCGAGTGTGCCAAAGAGGTCTGGGTCGAGATCGACAGACGCATTACCATGGCCATTATTAATTTCTACCGATCGCGTGCTCACGGTCTGTCCCTCACGAACAATATCCAAATAGACCCATCCGGATGGCGTTGAAGTGAGCATTTCTAGCTGCATAGTGTCGCCAACTTGGTAAACAGCATGATCCGGACGCAATAGCACGGTTTCTTCTTGCCAATCGCCCTCGAAATAGAAGGATTGCTCAGCCGAGGCTCCCTGGACATCCCTGGCCGTGATACGGAGGTCGAGATAGGGGGATTGGGGAATGAAATGCACCTCGGCCAGGCCATAGTCGCCGGTCTCCACCTGATTTGCTTGTTGGCCGTCAATGAAGACCTGGAGCGAAGTTTTGGCCGGAGCGCCGTCGGGATATGAGGTTATAACATAGAGGATATTATCGACATTGGCGCGGATCTGACCGCTTTCGGGTATGGCTTGGATAATCAATTGGTTCTGGGTTACCGGCAGCGAAAAGCTAGATTGTTCGCTGTGCTTCGCCAGGTCGGTCACCGTTGCTTGCATATAAAAGCGGGCAATGCCGCCTTCGAGGTCGCTTCCAGCGAGGTAGTCTGGAAGGTTGAAGGTGAAGTCAAAATCGCCATTTTCATCAGTTTGACCAGTCATAGTGAAAACTACCTGGCGTTCAAAATCAAAAGTGAACCCTTCAATAATAATCTCGCTATTAGTGACTTTTTTCCCGAAGAAATATTCAGCGCTCAAAGTCCCCTTGACTTGAGATCCTGGTTGATAAAAGCTGCGCTCGGTTGACCAAGTCAGGTTGAACTTAGGCAACACATAGCGTTCGACGGTGACGGTCTTTTCCGAGCTGGTATTGCCCATTTGGGCTGTGATCTTGTAGGGACCAGTGTTGACCTCTGATGCCAATTGAAAGTCGACCGCGGTTATGCCATAAGCCGATGTATCAGTGCTTTGACGGAAGACTTTATTTCCCTTTCCGTCGGCGATGGTGAATTCAATTGTCTGCCCCGCAGCCGGGACGAGATCAAATGTGCTCAGAGCCAAGGCGCGCAAATGAATCACCTGGCCCGGTTGATAAAGCGGCTTATCGGTGGAAAGTAATATCTTGTACTCACGATTGACATTGATCGTTTGTTCGAGATGATCCTTTCCTTGATCAGAAGAAGAATCAACGATAAGTTGCTGGTCTGGGTCTATATCCTGCGGCACCTGAAACGAGACATCCGCTACGCCCATCGCATCGGTGGACCCTGAATAGAGTTTGATAGTCTTTCCCCCACTTGTGGGTTGGAGCGAGACATCCACTGTCGCATTGGGGATCGGGCTTTGGCTATTCAGATCGCGGATCACCACTCGCAGTGCGGCTTGGCTGCCAGGTACATAGCGTGACTGACCGAGAATGATCGTCTCCATAGCGGTTATATGCTCGGGTAAATGGACATAATGATCGACTGCATACCATAAACCAGAGGCAATCAATACCAGAATTCCCAGGACGGTCAGGATCCATTTCTTAGACATTGTGGAAGCTCCTTCATGCGTGATTCGAGATGGGATTTATATAAGAGACGAATAATTTATTGAAAAAGTTCCCTCAAAATGGGTGATCAAGATTATTCCGATGATTGATGTTCTTTTCATAAACATTAATCCATTGCACATATAGTGATGTCATGCTCGCAGCCCAAATCTAAGTTGAAAAGAGAGCATCTGTAAGTATATGGGACGATATGCTATTGTTTCAAACACATTTGGGCCGGTTTGCTGGTAATTATTTAGCTCCACTGCAGAGCCGGTTGCATAACTCGTATAGGATAATTATTTGTCCCACTTGAAACAAGCAAATGGCAAATTCTTAGCATTGTCGCACCACTTAAGCCAAGTATTGTCTATTATTTTGGGACAGCGTCCCTCACTTTACCGGAGCTAAGTTATTACGCAATAGCCTCTACAGTATAGGGCAAAAGGATTGCAGTTAGAATGAGAAATATGTATTGCCAAGCTAAAGCATTAGAGGACCGGACATATTACCCAATTTGAAGAGTGATTGCATTCGCACTAGCGGGAAAACCAAGGAAATATATCTGAATTCAGCATGTAAGGTCTAGGTATTCTTATTTAGCTTTTCTCGTGATTATCATCTCAAGATGATGCAGTAGCGTCGACTCAAGTCAGATATGATTTTTGAATCTAGGGCAAGCCAGATTCTTATAGACAGAGTTCTACCTGATGCCAAGTCTTTTACTGTGCTTATTCAAGCGGAAGGTAAAGCTTGATGTCTTCACCCGGATTAACTAGATAAAGACCATAGCGGGGCTTTGTCGATTCGCTGCATACCGTGCAAATCAATGCACAGGGTTTAAAAGAGGGCTGCTGATAGCCTTCCAAACCGGGGAATATGAGTAGATGCTCTATTTCAATTCCGTTTCGCAAAGGATCAAGTAAAAGCCACCAAAGATATTCGCGCTCATGTGAATCAATTCGCAGTCCTACATGCTTACAGCCAGTATCTAAGATCTCTTTTGCTATCCACTCATAGGAAGAACGCTTATCTTCCATTGCTCTGAAGTACATGTCAGTACGTGAAAGTTGGAAGATGCTTTCTGTGGCTGTGCGAGGGCGCCATCCGATAATTGGTCGCCAACGGCAAGTAATAACCGATGGAGTTGCATATACAAACATGAGCAATGCGATTGCTGGAGCGATGCGGCGTATGGGTTTGCGGCTGAGCCAAAGCCCAATAACTGGCGACATCATAAGGTAAAAGGGGAGGAAAAATCTTATTGCTGCCTGCCATTTGAATAAAACACTATATAGAACGAAACCGGCAATGCCTGCAATGGCGATTGAAGACTTTTGAAGCTTGCGGGAATAACCAAGAAAGATTAATGCCACTGCGATTAGGGATAAATGGAGTGGCGCCGACATGTTTC
>DAOVFE010000440.1 GCA_030673085.1 Anaerolineales bacterium
TTTAGCGAAAAATTAAGCAGCGAAGTCGATGCAGCTCTGGCCACTACTACCGATGCCGACTTCGAAGCCATCCATGGCGTCACACCAACATCCCAAGCAGCTATGCTCATGCGCCGCTATTTATATGAAAATGGCGCGCCATCGGATGCCCTGGCGGGTTTCAGCATCACATCCCATGCAAACGCGGTTGCCAATCCGAATGCCATGTACCGTAGAGCGATTTCGCTCGAGCGCTACCAGAAGGCGTCAATGATCAGCGAGCCACTTAATCTTTATGATGTATCGCCAAATGCCGATGGAGCTGCAGCCCTGATTCTGGCGCGGTCTGATGTATTGCCTAATTCACTAACCGCTCCCAAGGTCCGAATCATCGCTTCGGCAGCGTCGACCTCCCCCGTAGCCCTGCATGATCGTCAAGATCCACTGATCTTCGATGCCGCCGCCGAATCAAGCCACCGGGCTTATGAGCAAGCAGGGATCGACTTAAAAGCGATTAACTGTTTCGAGTTGCACGATCAATTCTCAATTTATGCAGCTTTATCACTGGAAGCGGCCGGCTTTGCCAAGAAAGGTCAAGGTTGGCGGCTGTCTCAGGATGGCGAGATCGGCCGGGATGGACGAATTCCAATCTGCACTTTTGGCGGTTCGAAAGCCCGAGGCGATGCTGGAGGCGCCACCGGCTTATACCAGGCTGCCGAAATTGTCCTTCAACTCCAGGAGCGGGCCGAAGAGAATCAAATTCCTAATGCCCGAATCGGAATGGCGCAATGTCTGGGCAACGCCGGCTCCATTGCCACAACTCACATTTTTGCACGCGACTAATCCGTTTCGGTAAGCGTCTAAGCAAATTTGATAGTTCTTGATAGTTCCGAGAGCATAAACTTTGCATTAGCTACAAGTATGCGTAATTGGTTGAGGTGAAAAATGGAAATTCCGCGACATTGGCGATTAAAAAAGCAGCGTTTGGCTATGATAGGGGAAATCTGCCCCCATTGTCAGAGCAAGATCTTTCCCCCACGCGATATTTGCCCAAATTGTGGCGAGGAAACCCAAACAGAATATCAATTCAGCGGCCGGGGCGAGATCTATTCATTTACAACGGTTTACCATGCCCCTGCAGGTTATGAGGAAAATGCCCCCTATACCGTCGCCCTGGTGAAATTGGAGGAGGGACCGATGGTGACCGCTCAAGTAACTGATCTCGATGATCAATCTATAGAGGTCGGAATGCCAGTTGAAATGGTCACCCGCAAACTCCGCTCAAATGGCGACCGTGGTGCATTAATCTACGGATATAAATTCAGGCCAGTCCTCCAAGCATCTTAATTTAGGCTGCTCTGTATATAGGTCATAAGCCTGTCGCTTTAGGCAAACGGCAGGCTTTTTCTATTAACCTTTATAAACCTTATAGAATAACCCTCTTTCGGTTGGAAAATCTTTGCTTCACCAATTTTATAGGAAAAAGCCAAAATAACCCGCAGATTGCTGCGAGAATGAATGGCAAGCGGGGGTTTGGGGGCGAAAGCCGCCATATTAGCTTTTTCCTTAGAAGATGCCCCGCAGCAAGCTGCGGGGTTCTTCACTTTCCGTCAATATTAGATGCGCTCATCCGGGAATAAGACCTCGATTGCGGATTCTCACGAACAGCTATGCGGCTATTAATCGATTCATAAAATCCTTCATTTCCTC
>DAOVFE010000406.1 GCA_030673085.1 Anaerolineales bacterium
TGTAGTGGAGAACTTGGGGTACGGCGAGGGTGCGGGTCATTATCGCTCGGGCGGTAGCACCAATTATGACGCAGCGATTTTCAGCGGCCAGCGGACCGATATCCGGCTGGTCGTTAGCTGTCAGGAAGGTTAGCGTCGCTATCCGATTTCGGCAGGTGCGTGATCCCCATGCAGTTTGCTCATAAAATAGGGCGTTGGGTGCAGGAAAGAGTTGCACATGAGCCGATGGCAACCAGGCGGGCAATTCTTCTTGAAGAGTGAATAGACGATTATCGCGAGGAACGATATAGAGTATCGGGCGGTGTACATCGTCTGCAAGCGCGGCAATAATGGATGGACGGGCGGCGCGAGGAGTGCGAAGTGATTGGGGCAAATCCTCGTCATGCCGGATCCGTAGCAATAGTTCATGATAGCTGGGGATTTCGCGAATCGGATCAAGAAGCGGTGATAGATTCATTATGGATATGCATTGGGAGAATTGTACTTATTCATTGCAGCCTGAAGACCGTCGTTTATAAACATCAATATGCAATCAATTGATAGCCGAAGGATGCTATCAAGCGACGCTTGTTCTTGCTTGGAAAAATTTTGTAAGACGAAATCAGCCGGATCCAAAGTGCCCGGCGGACGACCGAGTCCAATCCGAAGCCGTGGAAATTCCTGGCTACCTAGATTATCGATGATTGAATTTAAGCCCTTATGCCCGGCTGAGCCGCCAGAAGGGCGAAGGCGAAGCTTTCCAAATGGCAGATCTAGGTCGTCACAGATCACAAGCATTTGGAATAAATCAATCCGGTAGAATCTCGTTATTTGTCCTATAGCCTGGCCAGATTCATTCATAAAGGTCTGCGCCTTGGCCAAGATAACCTTCTTTCCGTCAATACGATCATTAGTCACTAGATTGTGGAATTGCAGACGGCTGAAGCTCAGCCCCATTTCTGCAGCCAAATGATCGAGGACCATAAATCCAATATTATGGCGATTGCAGCGGTATTCTCGACCGGGATTACCAAGGCCAGCGATTAAATATGTGCAGCTAGCTGAATTCATCATAGTTGCTATTGGTCTCCCTTACGCCGTTTTTCTTGGCTTTTCCGGGAAGAATGACGCATTTGAAGCGATACCCACCAGCCTTGTGCAGCCATTTTGGCCAGGTGATAGAGAACAAAAACTGCAAACGCGGCCAGGGCAATGATTGCACCAATCATTAAAGCTCTAAATAGCATCTCTATCGTTGGTCGTGACCGATATGTTTGAACAATGCTCGCCGTGATTGAGGATGCGGGAAGGCTCAAGCTTTTTTGCGTAATTGATTGCTTTATGGGAAAAAGCCAGAATGCGCCACAGCTTGCCGTGTGGATGAATGGCAAACGGGGGTTTGAGGGCTGCCGCCATATATTGGCTTTTTCCTTGGAAGACACCCCGGAGCAAGCTGCGGGGTTCTTCACTATCGCAGCAAACCTCGAAGAGCGAGATGTTTTCCCCGCCTGCGATAGATGGCCCTCCGTTGTGGTTTTGGATATTTGCTCAGAGACAGTATCATGTCCTAGCTCAGGCTCTCGCAAATAAACCGCGGGATTGATGGCTGCGTTTCTTTTGGAGGCGCGGGCAAATAAAGCAGGGTGTTTGGCCTGTGCTGGCATCAGGTTCATCCCCGCAAAGGTGGTTAAAAGGGCCAGAGCCAAGATAGGGAGAAGAATTGCGGAATATTTTAACATGATTTTATATACTTGCTCCGAACAGTAGACAAATTATCAGTTTAACATGTCCAATTAAGATGGTCAATGTAATGCATGGAAGGTGTTGAAAAAGAGAAACCATTCAGCGATGGGATGGCATATATGGGGTGGAAGAGGAGTCTCCATCCCATGGAGACTATACTTTTTTATGGGCAAATATTTTTTCAACATCCTCTGAATTGAAGGTGTTGAAAAAGAGATAGAATTCGCCGATTATGGGCTATATGTTTTCAACATTCTCAGTATTTATTCATTGCTGCTTTTTTGGAATAACAGTGTGCAGCTTTAGCAGTTGACGAAGTATGGCCGAGGCGTTAAAATGGCTAAATCA